>JAZLBY010000064.1:0-5851 GCA_045613965.1 Candidatus Scatovivens sp. | reverse complement strand
GTAAAAGATTCATTTAAGAATAAATCAGATAGATTAGGATATGCATATGTTGAATTTGAAGTAACTTATAAAAGCGAAGATAAAATAAGACTTGCAGCATACATATCTAAAGCTTATGCAAATAGTCCAGAATATTCAATTCTAGCTATAGAAGATGTTGAAAAAGAATAACAATAAAGGGCGTTACGAAAGTAACGTCTTTTTTTATATAATTTAAAAATTTTTTTGTTAAATTTTTTATTAAAAACGTAAAATAAAAAACACTTAATAAAGTCTTAATTAATCGAATTTTCTATTGATTTTTTGCCCCTTTATTGATAAGATATAGAGGTGAAAAAAGTTGCGTTTTTCAATTAAAAAAGAAAGGGTGCAAAAGAATAAATGATAGAATTCAAAAATGTAAGTAAAGTTTATAGTACTGGTACAGAAGCGGTTCACAATGCGACTTTTACAATTGATAAAGGTGAATTTGCGTTTTTAGTTGGAAGTTCTGGATCAGGAAAATCAACATTAATAAAATTAATATTAAAAGAAGAAGAAGCTTCAAGTGGAAATATAATTATAAATGGTAGAGATATAACATTCTTAAAATCTAAAAGAGTTCCATATTTACGTAGAAGTATGGGAGTTGTTTTCCAAGATTTTAGATTATTACCAGATAAAACTGTATATGAAAATGTTGCCTTTGCAATGTATATTGTTAAAGCAACACCAAAACATATAAGAAGACAAGTTCCTATGGTACTTTCTTTAGTAGGATTAAGTAATAAAGCAAAATGTTATCCAAATGAATTATCAGGTGGAGAACAACAAAGAGTTGCTTTAGCTCGTGCTTTAGTAAATAATCCATCAATGATTATAGCAGACGAGCCTACTGGAAACTTAGATCCAGATACAGCTTGGGATATAATGAATTTACTAAATGAAATTAATGCAAGAGGAACTACAGTTGTAATGGCAACACATGCTAAAGACATAGTAGATAAAATGAAGAAAAGGGTTATACAAATTGATAAAGGTGTAATCGTAAGAGATGATAGAAAAGGTGGGTATGAAAGTGAGATATAATGGATTTACCTATACGGTAGGAGAAGGTTTTAGAAACATATTCAAAAATACAAAATCATCAATTACATCAATTTTAACAATGATTTGTATGATGTTTCTATTTGGTATATCATTTGCTATTGGTGTTAATGTTAATTCAATTTTAGAACAAGTTCAAATGAAACAAGGTATGGAAGTTTTTATTTGGGATGAAGTAACACAAGAGCAAAAAGATAGATTTGAACAAGAAATAAAAGCTTTAGATGGAGTTAATAAAGTTACTTATAAAAACAAACAACAAGCTTTAGAATCAATGAAAGAAAGAATGCCTGGAAACAGTGATTTATGGGCTGGATATGAAGGTGAAAATAATATTTTCCCTGCATCTTTTATAGTAACATTAACTGATTTAAATAAAAATGAAAGCGTATTAACTGAAATAGAAAGAATTGGTGCTCATATTGCTACTGAAGGAAGAAGTAAAGAAGTAGATTTAGAAATCGAAGAGACAACAATTCATGATTCGTTAATTAAAGAAATAAGAAATGACGATGACGTTGTTTCAACTTTACTTGCTATTGCAAATTGGATTAAAATAGCAATTATGGTATTCTTTGCAATATTATTAGTTGTTTCAATAACAATTATTTCAAATACAATTAAACTTACAGTTCATGCTAGAAGAAAAGAGATTTCTATTATGAAATATGTAGGTGCAACAAATGGATTTATTAGAGGACCATTTATTGTAGAAGGTATAATAATTGGATTGATTGCGGCAATAATATCAATATTAATAGTTGGAATTTTATATGAAGTTATAATTGCAAAACTTGCAGAAACATATGTTATCCAACAAATGAGCGTAACATTATTAAGATTCTTTGATATCGCAAAACCAGTATCATTAATTTATTGTTTACTTGGTATGGGTATAGGAATGCTTGGAAGCTCAATGTCAATGAAAAAATATTTGGAGGTATAGAAAAGATAAATGAAAAAATTTATTAAAATTAATTTAATAATTTTAGTAATAGTTTATTTATCATGTTTTTTACCATTAAATAAAATATTTGCTACATCAGAAATGAATTTTGAATTTTTAACAATTCCAGAAGAAGTGTTAGAAGAAGCTGAAGAAATGGTTGGAGATGAAAATGTTTCTGGTGAAGAAGAAGTAGAAACAGAGGATGAAGAAAAAACATTAGATGATTTACAATTAGAAAAAAATGAACTTGAAATGGGAATCGATACATCTAATGAACAAATTTTATTTATAGAAGGTGAATTAAGTCAAACAGTTGCTGAACTTGCAGAAATAAATCAAAAAATTTATGACAAACAACTTGAGATACAAACTTTAGAAGTTATCGAGCAAGGTATGCTAACTTATATAAATAAAGCTGAAGAAGAATTAAAAGCTTCAAATAAAAGATATGAAAAGCAAAAGAAATTATTAGAAAAAAGATTAGTTGCTATGTATCAAATGGGAGAAATGTCTTATTTAGATGTTTTAGTTAAATCTAGAGGGTTTACAGATTTTGTAACTAACTTTTTCTTAATAGAAGAAGTTGCTAAAGCAGATACAGAACTTTTAAATACTGTTGAAGCTGAACAAAAATATAATCAAAAACTTAAAGAAGCGTTAGAATCAAAAAAAGCTATATTAACAACATCAAGAGAGACTAGAGAAAAGAATGCAATAGCTTTATCTAATATGAATGTAATTAAAAATAAAAAATTACAAGTATTATCTGCAGAAGAAGCAGAGCTTCATAGAATGATTGAAGAATATCAAACTCAAATTGCAGATATAGAAAAAGAAATTAGATTATTGGCATTAGCTAGTGTTAGTGAAGAATATGTTGGTGGTGTAATGGCTTGGCCAGTTCCAGGTTATACAAGAATAACATCTAGCTTTGGTATGAGAACACATCCTGTTACAGGAATATATAAACTTCATACTGGAACAGATATTGGAGCACCAATGGGTTCTGATTTTATAGCTGCTAATGATGGAATTGTAACTTATGCTGGATATAATGGTGCATATGGAAATATGGTTATTATAGATCATGGTGGAGGAATAACTACATTATATGCTCATGGTAGTCAAATATTAACAGAAGTTGGTGCAATGGTTACTCAAGGTACACCAATACTTAAAGTTGGTTCTACTGGATATTCAACAGGACCACATGCTCATTTTGAGGTTAGAATTAAAGGTCAATATGTAGAACCGCTTGACTATATAACATCATATGCGACAAGTGGAAAAAATAAAGAACAAGATAAAAAGACTGAAAATAATGATTTGGTTGTAGAATTAGAAGATACAACTAGTGAAGAATAAATGAAGAAAAAAACGGAGGAAAAAATGAATATTAGAAACATAAGTAGAATAGTATTTATTAGTTTAATTTCTTTAATTTTAGTTGTAAGTGGTATGGGATTTTCATATGCCGCAACAACATCGGAATTAAAAAATCAAGAAAATGCGATTGATCAAAAAATCGATCAATTAAATTCTGAGATCGCTGGTAAAAAGAGTCAAATGACAACAGCATTAAATCAAATTAATAAATTAAATTCTCAAATAAGTTCTTATAATAACGAGATTGAAGATTTGGAAACTAAAATAACAGATTTAGGAACACAAATCGATGAAAAAACAACAAGTATTGCAGAACAAGAAGAAAAATTCGATATTCAAAAAGAATTATTAGATAAAAGATTAATAGCATTATATGAAGCTGGAGAAACTTCATATTTACAAATGTTATTTAATTCAAATGGATTAACAGACTTTTTATCAAGATATTATACAATTGAAATTTTAGCTGATGCGGATCAAGAATTATTAGCAAAAATTACTAATACAAAAGAACAACTTGCTAAAGAAAAAGAAGAACTTGAAAATGCAAAAGTTGAAATTGAAAAATCAAAAACAGCTGTAGTTGGTAAAAAGAAACAATTATCAACTTCAGTAAGTGAAAAGAAAAATGTTGTAAATACATTATCTGCAGAAGAAGCAGCGTTACAAGCTGAACTTGAAGAGTTCGAAGCAGATAAAAGAGCTATTCAAGCAGAATTATCTAGACTTGCTTATGGTTATACAGGAGAAGTTGTTAAAGCTGAAAATTCTGGATATATCTGTCCAATACCAGGTAAGTCAAAAAGAAATATTACAACAGGTTATTATGGATATGTAGGACATACTGGTGTAGACTTTGCGTGTGCTGGTGGAACACCAATTGTAGCTGTAAAGGCTGGTAAGGTTGTAACTTCAAAAGCTTTAAAAAGAGCTAATGGTACATATAAAAGTTATGGAGAATATGTTGTTATAGATCATCAAGATGGAACTATGACACTTTATGCACATATGCAACCAAATTCAAGAATGGTTACAGAGGGACAATACGTTTCTCAAGGACAACAAATTGGTAGAGTTGGAACTACTGGAAATTCAACAGGTAATCACTTACACTTTGAAGTTCGTGTAGGTGGTAGATGCCAAAACCCAACACCATATTTACCTTAATCGGTAGGAGGAAAAATGAATCAAGAAGAGTTAGAAGAAGCGTTTGAAATAGAGAAAAATAATTTAAAAGTTAAATATTTGATTATTACTGTTTTTGTTGCAGTTGTAGTAGCTCTATTATCTTCTGAATTAAGTTTAATGTATTATTCAAATAAATACATTGATTTAAATAAGATTGAAAAAGAGCAAGTTGCAGCATCAAATTCAAACGAGAAGAATATAGAAGTAATAGCAGATACTTTAAAAAGTTTTAGAGAAGTTATCGATAGAGAATTCATTGGTGAAATAGATGAAACTAAAGTATTAGATGAAACAATTAAAGGATATGTTAATGGTTTAGGTGATGAATATTCTGAATATTTAACAGCTGAAGATTGGGAAGAATTTGAAACATTAGCTTTAGGAAATTATGTTGGTGTTGGTATTTATATGAGTACTGATAAATATGACAATGTAGTTGTTGTAGAACCAATAAAAGAATCTCCTGCTGAAAAAGCTGGAGTTAAATCTGGAGATATAATCGTTGGAGTTAATGACGAGAGTGTTATAGGAGTTTCTTCAGAAGATGTATCTAATATGATTAAAGGTGAAGAAGGAACAAAAGTTAAAATCACTGTTGCTAGAGGTGATGAATATTTAGATTTTGAAATTGAAAGAAAATCAATTAAAATTTATCATGTTGAAGCTGAAATGCTTGATAACAATATCGGATACATTGAGTTATTTACATTTGATGAAGGATGCGCAAAAGAGTTAAAACAAAAATATACAGAACTTAAAAATCAAGGTGCACAAAAAATTATTTTAGATTTAAGAAATAATACAGGTGGTCTTGTTACAGAAGCTTTGGATTTATTAGATTTATTCTTACCAAAAGGAGAAACAGTTTTAATAACTGTTGATGCAAAAGGTAATCAAGAAGTTTCTAAAACTAAAGATTCACAATATATAAAAGAAGATTTAGTTGTTCTTGTTAATGAATATTCTGCAAGTGCTTCTGAAATTGTAGCAGGTGCATTAAAAGATTCTAAACGTGCTCAAATAGTAGGAACAACAACTTATGGTAAAGGAGTAATTCAATCTGTGTTTATGCTTGAAGATGGTAGTGCTCTTAAATTAACTGTTGAAGAATACTATACACCAAGTAAAACAAAAATACACAAGGTTGGTATTAAGCCAGATCATGAAGTTGAATTCGATATGGAAAGTAAAGAAGATGTTCAATTAAATAAGGCTAAAGAGTTATTAAAATAGGATAAAAAT
>JAZLBY010000063.1:0-5112 GCA_045613965.1 Candidatus Scatovivens sp. | reverse complement strand
TTAGCAGATTATGCATTATATGAAGTTGTATATGCAATTAATAAATATCCAAATTCTGAATTTTTATATTCAGACGAAGATAAAATTGATGAAAATGATAATAGATATGATGCATATTTTAAACCAGATTTTGCACCAGATACATTAAGATGTCAAAATTACATTTGTCATTTTAGTATATTCAAAAAAGAATTGATGGATAAATTACAAGGATTTCAAGTTGGATATGATGGTGCTCAAGATTATGATATATTCTTAAGAATGTCAGAAGTTACAAAACCTGAAAATATAACTCATATTCCTAAGATTCTATATCATTGGAGAGTGCATAGTGAATCAACAGCAAAATTAAACAGTAATGCTAAAAATTATGCTTTTGAAGCTGGTAAAAAAGCTATTGCTGATCATTTAAAAAGAGTTGGTTTAGATGGTACAGTTTCTGAAGGATGTATAGAAGGTATTTATAGAGTTGATTATAAAGTACAGGGAAATCCAAAAGTATCTATAGTTATACCAAATAAAGATGGACAAGATATTTTAAAAGTTTGTATAGATTCAGTTTTAGAAAAGACAACTTATAATAATTATGAAATAGTAGTTGTTGAAAATAATAGCGTTTCTGAAGAAATATTTGAATATTACAAAGAATTAATTAAGAACGAAAAAATAAGAGTTATAAATTATAATACTGGTAAAGAAATAACAAGTGAAGAAGAATGTTCAATAGAATATACAAATAAAAATAGAATTAAAGTAAAACCTGGATTCAATTATTCTGCAGTAATTAATTGTGGAGCAAGAAATACTACTGGAGAATATGTAATACAACTTAATAATGATACAGAATTAATAACAGAAAATTGGCTTGAATTAATGCTTGGGTTCTGTCAAAGACCTGATGTTGGAGCTGTAGGTGTTAAATTATATTTCCCAGATGAAACAATACAACATGCTGGTATTATTGTAGGTATTGGTGGTATTGCAGGAAATAGATTTAAGAGTATTCCAAAAGACGGACATGGATATTTTGCAAAAGAATCTATGATAGAAAATTTAAGTGCTGTAACAGCGGCTTGTATTATGACAAAAAAATCTGCTTATGAAGAAACTGGATGGATGGATGAAGGTTTAGCTGTAGCATTTAATGATGTTGACTTTTGTTTAAAGATTAGAGAAAAAGGATATTTAGTTGTATATAATCCATTTGTTGAATTTTGGCACTATGAGTCAAAATCAAGAGGACAAGAAAATACACCAGAAAAAATCAAGAGATTTCAAGGTGAAATTTGTAGATTTGAACAAAGATGGGGTAATATATTAGACGAAGGCGATCCTTATTATAATGTTAATTTAAGTCTTGATACAGAAGTGTATCATATGAAAAATATTAAAGTTAATTATTATGGTGAAGAGGCTATAATTAAGAAAAAAAGAAAAGTATAGACCTTATAGGAGGTTATGAATATGGGATTAATATATCAACTAGCAATAATGGCAATTATGCTATTAATAATTTTTACAGGGAAACCAGAAAAAAGATTTTTAAAATTAGCGATTTGTACAGTTTTAATACCATTGTGTTATGAAGCTTTACATATGAATTGTTTTTTCAATACAGTTCCGCACTGTACTGGGTGTATAATTGTAGAAGAAGGAGAACAAGAACCAAAATATGATGCTAATGATTTAAAGATGGCTTGCTTTGGTGGATATATGTTAATCCAAATATTTGTAGCACCATATATAATTAAGAATAATGTTAATAAAGGAAGAAGATTTATTTGTGCAGCATTAATTATTGCTGGGATAATTTTTATAGGATTCCCTTTAGCAATGATACAATATATGTAAAAAAATAATAGAAATTTAAGGTGATGACTAATGGATAGAATTGCAATAATTTCAGATATACATGGAAATCTTGAGGCGCTGAAAACAGTGCTTCAAGATATTAATTTAAGAGGGATTGAAAAGATATATTGTCTTGGAGATATAGTAGCCAAAGGATGCAATAGTGAAGAATGTGTTAATTTAATAAAAGAAAATTGTGATGTTGTAATAAGAGGGAATTGCGATAGAAATATGTCTCATGTAAGAGATTTATCTAATGAAACAGAACTTGAAAGAACAAGAATTAATTGGAATCAAAATAGATTAACAAAAGAAACAATGGATTATCTTCAAAATTTACCTTTTTGTCATGAATTTTATATGAGTGGTAGTTTAATAAGGTTGTTTCACGCATCACCAACTAAAGATAATGAAGTTGTTATTAATAGAGATGTATGTTCAAAATTATATGAGATGTTTTTACCATCTGATAAAACAAAAACAAAAAATGTTGCAGATATTGTTATCTTTGGACATTTGCATCATAGTTTTTTAGAAAAAATTTATAATAAAACTTTGATAAATGTTGGAAGTGTTGGAAATTCATTTGATCCAATTAGGGATGATAAGAGAGATTCAAATGAAATGGAAATAACACAAGCTTTTTATGTAATTATAGAAGGTGAGCTTGGATCAAAAGAATATAAGCCTTTTTCTTATCAGTTTGTAAGGGTTCCTTATGATATTGATAAAGAACTAGAAAGAAATCAAGATAATTTAGAGATTGAAAATTATACATTTGAACTTAAACATGGAAGATATAGAGATATGAAAAAAATCAATGATAATTTCGAAAGATTAGGGATTGATTTAAATAAATAATTGTGAAAGAGAAAATTATGGGATTAAAAAACAAATTTGAAAAAGTTACATATTATTTGAAAAGATATGGAGTTGTAGCAACTTCTAAAAAAGTAATTAAAAGAGCTTTTCATATTAAAGAAGACAGAAAGACAAATCAAGAACAGTATGTGATATGGATGGAAAATAATAAGCTTACTGATGAAATGCTAGAAGTACAAAGAAAAACAAAGTTTAAAATAGAACCAAAAATATCAATAGTTGTTCCAATGTATAATACAGAAAAGTTATTTTTTAAAGAATTAATAGATTCTTTGAAAAATCAAACATATAAGAATTGGGAACTTTGTTTAGCTGATGGAAGTGAAGTGCCTAATGAACTTTTAAAAGATTATATGGATGATGTAAGAATCAAGTATAGTTTTTTAAATAGTAACTTAGGAATATCTGAAAATACTAATGCAGCTATTAAAATGGCTACAGGTGATTATATAGGTTTTTTAGATCATGATGACATATTATCTCAAGATGCTTTATTTGAGGTTGTACGTGCAATTAATGAAAACAAAAATGTTGATTTTATTTATTCTGATGAAGATAAAATAGATGAGAATAATGAAAGATTTGAACCATATTTTAAACCAGATTTTTCACCGGAAACATTAGAGTGTAATAATTATATAACTCACTTTGTTGTTGTAAAAAAAGATTTGTTAAATGAAGTGGGATATTTAGATTCAGCATTTAATGGAGCTCAAGATTTTGATTTTGTTTTAAGAGCTACATCTAAAGCTAAAAATGTAGTGCATATTTCAAAGATTTTATATCATTGGAGAGTTCATAGACAATCTACTGCAGAAGTTGCTGATGCAAAACCATATGCGTTTGAAGCGGGGATAAAGGTTGTAGAAAAATATTTAGAAAGAACTGGAAAAGAAGGAACTGTTGAAAATGGACAAGATGTTCCAGGTATTTATAAAATCAATTATAAAGTGATTGGAAATCCGAAAGTTTCTATTCTAATACCTAATAAAGATAATTCAAAATTATTAAAAGATGCAATAAATTCAATTATAGAGAATACAACATACAATAATTATGAAATAGTTGTAATTGAAAACGGAAGTACAGAAAAAGAGACTTTAAAGTATTATGATGAACTAAAAGATAAGCCTAAAGTAAAAATATTAAGAATAGATGAAAATGGTGAATTTAACTATTCAAGATTAATAAACTTAGGTGTAAAAAACATTGATGGCGATTTTGTTTTACAATTAAACAATGATACAAAAATTTTAACTAAAAACTGGCTTGAAATGATGATTGGATATAGTCAACAAAAAGATATTGGAGCAGTTGGAGGAAGACTATACTATGAAGATAAAACAATTCAACATGCTGGAATTATAGTTGGACTTTCAGGAATTGCAGGAAATATGCTTGTTAATTTACCTTATGGAGAAAAAGCATATTTTGGTAGAGAATCTGCAACAAGAAATGTTGCAGCTTTAACTGGAGCTTGCCTTCTTTGTAGAAGAGAACTTTATGAAGAAGTTGGATATATGGATGAAGAACAATTTAAAGTTGCATTTAATGATGTTGATTTTTGCTTAAAATTGTTAGAAAAAGGGTATAGAAATGTTTATATTCCATATGTAGAATTATATCATTATGAATCTAAAACAAGAGGATATGAATATTCAAAAGAAAAAGAGGAAAGATTTAACAGAGAATCTGAAAACTTTAAAAATAAATGGAAAAACTTCTTGGACAAAGGTGATCCATACTATAATATTAATTTTACAAGAGACACATGTAATTTTGATATAAAGATAAATTAACGGAGTAAAGATAATGGAAAAAGGAAATGAAGAAATAGTTGAAAAAAAGAATATGACATTAAGAGTATTTGAAACATTAGAAAAATTTGGGTTATGGATTTTAGAAAAATTACATTTGAAATTTTTAGCTAAGTTTTATACTGATCATATTGAAGGAATGAGATATTTAATATGTGGAGGTCTTTCAACAGTTGTTAATATTGTTTCATATGCTGTTGTAGCATATACAATATTTGCTGGTATTGAACAAGAAGCTTTAAGAGTTACAATAAGTGATTGTGTAGCCTTTGTAATAGCTTTAATATTTGCATATTGGGTAAATAAAACAATAGTATTTGATAGTAAGTGTGAAAATTTTAAAGCTTTAATTAAAGAAATAACATCATTTACAACATGTAGATTATTTACACAAGCTGTTAGTTTAGGAATGATGAATTTAGCAGTAATTATTAATATGAATGATATTTTAATGAAGGTAATCGCTAATATTGTTGTTATAATATTAAATTATGTTTTTAGCAAATTATTTATATTTAAAAATAATAAAAAAACAGAAGAGAAAGTATAAGAAAATTAGTAA
>JAZLBY010000062.1:0-12048 GCA_045613965.1 Candidatus Scatovivens sp. | reverse complement strand
ACTGACTTGCCAGTAAGATGCAGATGTGGCGGAACTGGCAGACGCACAGGACTTAAAATCCTGCGGGCTTCAAATCCCGTGCCGGTTCGATTCCGGCCATCTGCACCAAATCTTGAGAGAAATCTCAAGATTTTTTTTGTTTAAAAAATATTTAAAAGTATTGATAATACTAGGTTCGGTGCCTAGTATTATTTTTTTCCTAAATTAACATTATGTGTTATTATTCAATGTTTTTTACCATTTTTTTCCCATTTTACCTACCTAGATTTTTCCCACTTATAAAAAGAATTGAAAAAAGTACTTTGTGTTAAAAAAGAGATAGATTTATTAACTAAATATCTTGTTATTTTTATTTTCTCAAAGTATAATAAGTATGAAAAGTATGACCAATATAACTCAAGGAGGATAATATGGAAAAAGAAAAATTTGTGGGAATAAGTAAAGTTGGAGAAAAAGGACAAATTGTAATTCCTAAAGAAGCTAGAGAAATGTTTGATATTAAACCAGGAGATTCCGTGATTGTACTTTGTGATAAATCGAGAGGAATGGCATTGATTAAAGCAGATGCTATAGAGGATTTAGCAGATAAAGTATTTCCAAAATAAAAGTTATAATTTGAAAGTGAGTTAATGATATGAAAATTGTATTTTTTAATATACCGGCACACGGACATACAAATCCAACATTAGGAATTGTAAAAGAATTAATTAAAAATAATCATGAAGTTTATTATTATTCTTATGAAATTATGCGAGAAAAAATTGAAAGTTCTGGAGCACGTTTTATACCTTGTGATAAGTTTGATTCTCAAACAAAATTATCTAACAAAGATAAAGAAAAAATCGCAAAAGATTTAGTCTTTTCTACTAATTTAATTGTAGATATGACATTGAGATTAGATGATGAAATATTAAAAGAAATGCAAGAATTAAAACCAGATGTTATTATTGCAGATTCAATGGCATTTTGGGGAAAATTAATTGCAAAAAAATTAAATATTCCTTTTATATCATCAACCACAACTTTTGCTTTTAACAAATATTCAGCTAGAGTTATGAAACAAGATGGGCCAGGATTATTTCAATTAATTAAAAGTATACCTAAAATAAATAAAAGTCTTAATAGATTACGTGAAAAAGGTTATGAAGTAAAAAGTATGTTAGATATTATTGCTAATGATGAGAATACTTCAACAATAGTATATACATCTAAATATTTTCAACCATATTCAGAGACATTTAATGATAATTTTGCATTTGTAGGACCAGTGTTAAGAGAAGGCATTGAAAAATTAGAAAAAGTAGAAAATCCTACTGTATATATTTCACTTGGTACGGTAAATAACAATAATAAAGATTTTTATCAAAATTGTTTTAAAGCTTTAAAAGATGAAAAGATAAGAGTCATAATGTCAGTTGGTGAAGACATAGATATGGAAACATTAGGTGAAATACCTAATAATTTTATTGTAAAAAAATATGTAGATCAAATTGCTGTTTTAGAAGCAGCAGATGTATTTGTTACACATTGTGGTATGAATAGTGTAAGTGAAGGTTTGTATTATGGTATTCCTTTAGTACTATTTCCACAAACAACAGAGCAAAAAGGTGTGGCAAATAGAGTTAAAGAACTTGGTGCTGGAAAATTTATTGAAAAAATAATAAATTCTGAAGATATAAAAAATACTATTTTAGAAGTTTTAAATGATAAAAGTATTAGTGAAAACGCAAAGAAAATTAGTGATTCGTTTAAAAATTGTGGAAATGTGACAGAAACAGTAAAATTTATTGAAAATAAAGTAAAAGGTAATTAGAAAATTCTAATAGTTTATTATTTATAATTTATAAAAAGCGAAAGCAGAGATTGGTTAAATCTCTGCTTTCATGCATTTTAGAAAAATGTTTCAACGAACCACAAGAGGTCAAAGATCATGCGAGAAAACTTGGTATCTCTTGCATTGTATTCTTTCATGAGCTCTCTAGCTCCGCTTACTTCTCTAAACTCGAGTACAGAACCGAAGACATGAGCATTTCCAGGGTTTTCCGGATCAAAGGGTCTAATCGAAAAATCGGGTTTTTCATACAAATCATCAGGGCCTTTGGTGGCATGGAAACTGATTTGACGGAGTTTATTGATGGTGCGATTCATGCGATCTTGAACGGTAGGGGATGCGGTTAAAGTAGTGAATTCATCAAGAACCACAGTTAAATAGTCGCGCAGGAAACAAATGAGTTCGTTAGAACGGATAGCATCAGTCTTTTCAAAGTATTTATAAATGCCGCAAAGCATTTCGATTGCATACCGTTCATTTTCCTTTTTGTCATAAGAACTTCTGCTATAAGCAGCCATATTCGGGAATTCTTTGATCATACGCTCAATCTTGGTACGGAATTCTTTGCATTCATCCGTATCTTCCAAACATCCACTTTCTTCTACACGCTTTTTAATCTCAGCGATGGTAATGTCATTCCTCCAAATCTTATTGATAAGCTCGACAGCTTCTGTCTGATTCATTTTTCTATTGATAGCGCCTTGAATGTAAGCTCTTGCGAGAGCTTCAAGTTCGCTGGTATCTGCGACATTGGAAAATTTTTCAGGAACATACTTTTTCATAACGAACCTCCATGATGTATTGGTGTCTACCTTAATCAATGTCTAGAAAAAAATGCCTATATTTAATTATACCATATTTTAAAATAAAAATCAAAAAGTCAGCAGTTATCATTTTTATAAAATAAAAGAGAAGCTTTATTGCTTCTCTTTTTAAATATTTATTTCATCTTCTTCATCTAATAATTCATTTGTTTCTGATTTTTGATGAGGTGTTTGAACATTATTAGTATTTATTTCAGTTGTTTCTTTAGAGTTTTGATATAATGATAGATCCCATGCTGGAGTTTCTTCTTCTATAGATTTTGTATCCGGAGCAACATTTATTTCTTCTACTTGAAGAGGTGATGTTGTTTTAACAGGTTCTTCTTTTGATTTTATATGAAATAGAGATTTTATACCTTTTTCACCAAGGTTAGCAAATCTATTAAAATAATAAGCTGCATTACGAAGTTTGTTAGCTCCACTAGCTAATGTTTCTCCAAGTTCTAAATTATGGAAGGCTGCTGTACCAATTAAAGCTCCACCAATATCAGCGGCATATTGACCCCATTGCATAATACCTGAAGCGTTAAATTGTACTTGTTCAGTTTTAAGGGTACCGTATGCATAAGCAGCTCCGACTATTGCAGTTGATAATATATTAATACCTTTTCTAACATTAGGATTAATCTCAAAATTATCTTTTTGATTTTCAGGATGTTTTTCGTTATATTTATTAATACCATAATTAGCGACACGTTCTATACCGTTCATAACAGTATTAGAAACAAATGCACCTCCAGCTGGTATAGCCATAGCGCCAAATAGATGAGCACCGACTCTTACTACTGGATTCCAATCGATAGCATATGTATACATTCCAGTAAGAAATGTAGCTAAACATGTAGTATACCAAGCATCAGTTGTTTTTGCTTGTTTACCTTCTGGAAGATATTTTGGTATTATATTATTAAGTTTTTTATCAAGTTTATTATCAGTTGCATGATCTTTTTCAGTTATGTTTTTGTCAAATAGTTCTTTTAAGGTATTGATAATTGTTTGTTTATCCATAAAAAATCTCTTTTCTAATAAATATTATTTAACTGTATTATAACATAGTGAAATAATAATACAAGAAAAAAGTAGGTATTGATAAATTATTATAAATGGGATATATTAAATTTAATAGGAGGTAATAACTATGGAATTAGATATAACAAGAAAAATATCACAAGGAATGTATATATTAACAACTCAAAATGGAGGATGTGTAGTTGATGCAGTTAGTCAAATAAGTGCTGGAGATAATCCACTTATTTCAGTTGCAGTTATGAAGAAGAATTTTACAAATGAGCTTTTACATATAAATGATAAATTTGCTCTTTCTATATTAGATGAAAATACAAATGGAGAAATTATAAAAACATTTGGATTTAATTCAATGAGAGATTTAAATAAATTTGAAAATGCAAATATAGAAGAAGTAGAAAGCGTAAATATAATTAAAAATTCAATTGGATATATGATTTGTGAAATTATAGATAGAATTGAAAATGATACACATACATTGTTTATAGGTAAACTTATTAATGCGAAAAAGTTTAATGATAAAAAAGAAATGACATATGGATATTATCAAGAACATAAGGAAGATATATTAAAAGTAAAAACAGAAACAGGAGAAACAGCGTGGGTTTGTATGGCTTGTGGATATGTTTATTATGGCGAAGAACTTCCAGAAGATTTTAGATGTCCAGTATGTCAACTTGGAAAAGAAATGTTTAAGAAAAAAGAAGATTAATAAATAGAAGCGTTCCCTTAAAGGAACGCTTTTTTACATTAAATTCACATAACAAACAAGAAATGGAAAAAATAATGTTATATAATATTGTGCATACATTTTAGAAAAAAGATTCTTGAATGTGATTGAATGTATGACGTTTTGATATTAGAGAGCTAGAGGTGAAGTCAGAATGAGAGAAAAATTGATAAACGTAGACAAAATGAAGGAATGTGTAAAAGCTCCATTGGCTAATACTATGAAAGAAGAGGAAGCCTGGAGATGGTACGACATTACTAACTGTTATTCTTATGCGATTGGCATGTTTGTTGATATTGAGTTCTTAAAACCTGGAGAGATTTCCAAGATGGAACTTAAAAAACAGTATACCGATGAAGACATTTTGGAAAGAGTAATTGGAGATTTGGAAGCACTTGGACTTGAGACATCAATATCTTCATTGGAAGAACCTATTGAGGATAATGATTCTTGGAAAATAGCAATTATGAACACAGGACCTAAAGATATCCACGAATTGTATGATTACCATTTTTTAAAGCAAGGTAAAAATATGCTTTGGTATCATAAAAGACCTTATGAACAATTTCCGTCTAATTATGACAGCAGGCATCGCGCCATCGACAATCCGGAAACTGCCACATTTGCATTTAGCTATCATTTAGTAGCATATTTAGTGGTAAGACTTCAAGATAAAACTACAAATTAGGGCCTAGTAGGCTCTTTTTTGTTTCTTTTTATTTTATTCTTGATTAAAAAATTTTTATAAGTTATAGTAGTATTATAGATTGAATATAAGAGGTGTTTATATGAACAAAAGAAAAGTAAATTTATCAACTTTTATAATAATGTTAATATTATTGTTAGGAATAATTGTATTTTTCGCATTTGCTGTTTTAAATGCATATGATGCAGTTACACCTAAAGATGAAAAAATTGCAGAACTTGAAAGAAGTGTTTCTGATTTGAAAAGAGAATTAGAACTTGAAAAATTTATATCAGGAAATGATGAAAATTTAAATGATGAGTCATTAGGAACAAATAATGAAGATGTTAAAAAATATAAAGATGAAATTACTAAATTACAAAATGAAATAATGGGATATAAAACAAAATTACAAGATTTTGAAAAGGATGTTGAAGGTGCTGAAAACTTTAAAATAGGTAGATATCAATATGATTATGATATTGTTATGGAACAAGGTGAAGGGGAAGCAACATTATCTCTAGGAGTTGGATTCTACTTTAAAGAAGATAAGACAATATATGCTAATTTAGCTGGTCATGAAACTGGTGCGTATAGCGGAACATATGAAGTATTTAAAGATACAGTAAAATGTACTTTCACAGAATATGAAAACGAAAGTGGAGGAGTATATGATCAAAAATTAGAAAAAGAGATAGTTGTTGTATTAAAAAGAATTAGTGATATGCAATTATCATTCTTAACACAAGACGAAAAAACATCAAGTAAAGATTTTAATGTTAAAGATGAAGATATAAGAGTATATACTTATATGCCAGAAACAGTAAAACAATAAAAGATGAAAAAGAGAGGCTAAGCCTCTCTTTTTTAATATTCTAAATTTAATTCAATAATTTTATTTTCTTTCATACATTGTTTTAAATCTAAAATTCTTTGATTATCAGAACCTCTAAATCGTATTTCTGGATTTTTTCTTTCTTCGATAAATCTGCCATCAACTAAAACATCGATTTTATTTAATGCTTCATTTGTTATAGAATCATTTCTGTTTTTTAGTTCTTCTAAAGTATAACCTGTGTAACACCAAATATTAAAGTTTGGCTTTTCTTTTTTTACTGTATCAATAAAATTATTTACACAAGCGATATTTTCTTTGCAAAGTGGTTCACCACCACTGATTGTTATTCCAGATAAAATAGAATTTTCTTTTATTCTATTAATTATTTTTGATTCATCAAAATCTTCACCATAATTATAATCTTGAGCAATTTTATTATGACAGCCAGGGCAGTTATGAGGACAGCCACTAACAAATAATACTGCTCTCCAGCCTAAACCATTTGATATACTTTCATCATAAAAGCCTGCCATTTTCATTTTAAAATTCTCCTTTTTATTAATCGTTTAATCCTGAGTGAGTAACTCTATCACGAAGTTCAGAAAGTTTTGCTTTGTTCCAACGTGATGTTGTTCCTACTAGGTATCCTGTAATTCTTTGAATTGTATCAATATTTTCGCTTCCGCATTTTGGACAAGATAAAAGGTTAGCATCGGCATTTTCAAAACCGCAATCTAAACATCTTGCTCTTGTGTGGTTAACACTTCCATAACCCATATTGTATTTATCCATTAGATCAACAACTGCTTTGATTGAATCTGGATTGTGAGTTGCATCACCATCTAATTCGATATAGAAGATGTGACCAGCTCTACACATTTCATGATATGGAGCTTCAATTTTTGCTTTATGTTCTGCTGAACATTTATACCAAACTGGAACGTGATTGCTATTTGTATAGTAATCTCTGTCTGTAATTCCAGGGATAACACCATAAGTTTTTCTATCCATTTTTGTAAATCTTCCAGATAGTCCTTCAGCTGGAGTTGCGATAACAGAGAAGTTTAAGTTATATTTTTCAGCAAATTCTTTTGTTAAATCCCACATTTCGTTTATAATTTCTAAACCAAGTTTTTGAGAATCTTCATCTTCTCCATGGTGTTTTCCTGTTAAGGCAATTAAACATTCTGCAAGACCGATGAAACCGATACTTAAAGTACCATGTTTTAATACTTCAGCAACTGAATCGTTTGGTCTTAATTTATCACTATCAAGCCACATACCTTCCATTAATAGAGGGAATTGTTTTGCAATTGCTGTTGATTGGAATTGATATCTTTCAACTAATTGCTCTGCTGCAATAGTTGTATATTTTTCAAGTTCATTCATAAAGATTCTTTTTACAGCTTTTTTGTAAAGATCTGTCATGTTTTCAGAACTTCCAATACCTAATTCAAATTTTTTACCAATTTTATCTTGAGCTTTTAAAGCTGATTCAATAGCAATTTTTGGTAAGTTAATTGTAGTGAATGAAAGATTTCCTCTACCTATAGATGTTTTTTCGCCATGTCTGTTTTCAAATACTCTTGTTCTGCAACCCATAGTAGCACATTCATAGTACCAACGTCTTGGATCAGATTCGTTCCATTTGTCGTTAATATTGTATGTTGCATCTAAGTTAATGTAGTTAGGGAAAAATCTTTTTGCAGCAACTTTACAAGAGAATTGATATAAGTCATAGTTTCTATCTTCTGGTAGATAGTTAAGACCTCTTTTCTTTTTCCAAATTTGAATAGGGAATATAGCTGTTTCATTATTACCAACACCTTCGTATGTTGATTGAAGTAATTCTCTAATTACACATCTACCTTCTGGAGAAGTATCAGTACCATAGTTGATTGAACTAAATACAACTTGGTTACCACCTCTAGAATGTATTGTATTCATATTATGAATAAATGCTTCCATTGATTGATGAACTCTATCAACAGTTCTATTTATAGCTACTTGGATAATTCTATCTTTACCTTTAATTCCTTTTAAATCCTTTTTAATATAATCATTAACAGAGTAATCTAAAAGTTTTGTAACATCTTCATTTAATATTTCACCTTGTTTTGTAATCTCTTCTTGGAATGTCTTTTTTACATATGGAGCAAGGAAGTAATCGAATGCTGGTATTGCTTGTCCACCGTGCATTTCGTTTTGTATAGTTTCCATAGAAATACAACCTAATATACTTGCAGTTTCAATTCTTTTTGCTGGTCTTGAAGAACCATGACCTGCTTTGAAACCGTTAGCTAGAATTTTATCTAGTGGGTGTTGTAGACAAGTTAAAGATTTAGTAGGGTAATAATCTTTATCATGTATATGAACATAACCTAATTTAACTGCTTCTCTAACTTCTTTTGAAAGTAGGAAATCGTCAACAAATGGTTTTGTTGTTTCAGATGCAAACTTCATCATCATACCAGCTGGTGTATCAGCGTTCATGTTTGCATTTTCTCTTGTGATATCGTTTGCTTTAGCACTAATGATATCGATAAACATTTCTCTAGTTTTTGATTTTCTTGCTACATCACGATTATATCTATAAGTGATATAGCTTTGAGCAACTTCTTTTCTGCTAGAGCCCATTAATTTTTTTTCAACTGCGTCTTGGATTTCATATACAGTTACTTGTGTTTGATTTTCAAATTGTTTTTCAACACTATCAGCTATTTTATTAGCTAAATCTAAATCTATTCCTTCAATTGTATGTGACATTGCTTTTGATATCGCATCAACTATTCTTTCTCTTTTGAATTCTACTAATCTTCCATCTCTTTTGATTACTTGCATGTGGAAACCTCCTTTATATTTGTTAAGTATATTTTAATTTATTTTCAAGAATTAATATGTTGCTATAGCAACATATTAACAAAAACATTTATGGAGTAAGAGATTTTGTTGATTTAGGTATGTTTTAAAGGATTATTAAGTTTGTGTTACAAATTATAAACGTTGGAAAATAAAGGGGTATAAAGGATGTAATAAAATAAATAGTTGCTATAGCAACAAAACTATGATATATTTATTTTGGTGATAGATATGAAAAGAAATTTTGATGTAGAAAGCTTTGTCAAAAAAATGCAATCACATTGTAGATTGTGTGAGACAAAGGAATTTCAAGAAGGAGAAGTAATAACAACTTTCCTTTTAAGAAGAAATCAATTTTGTGTTTTATTAGAAGGTGAAGCTCAACTTATTACTTATGATGCTGAGGGAAATAAAAAAATTCTTTACTATTATAAGAAAAATGAAATTTTTGGAGAAGCTTTGTTTAAAGTTCATATGAATAAAGAGCTTTTTGTTCTTGCAAAAAAGAAGTGTAAAGTTTTATTTTACCCTTATGATACAGCTGAGAATTGTACTGATTCATCATGTTTTTTTCATTTAGAGATATTAAGAAATTTACCTGATTTAATACTTCATAATATTGCTGAGCAAAATTTTAGAATGATTTTATTAACGTATAAAGGTGTAAGAGATAAATTACTTACATATTTTAATTATTTATCACTAGAAAATTCAAGTAAAACTATAGAGTTACCATTTTCATTAACCGATTTAGCTGATTATTTGATGATAGATAGAACAGCTATGATGAGAGAAATTAAAAGATTAAAAGATGAAAAGAAAATTAAAAAGAATAAAAATAAAATAACATTATTATAAAAATGAAAAGAACTTCATACTCGTTTAGAGTCTGAAGTCCTTTTTTTTGCAGTTTATCCACATTAGAATGCGGATTGGCCAGTTTTCTTCGCCTTTTTAGCTTCGGTACGAGCCCGAAAAAGAATATCGAAGAACTGTACAGTGCGATCCATGTTTGCATCGTCTGCTTTAGAGATTGCGCGATTACGAAGTGCCTCAAAAACCGTATCTGAGATGATGAGTTCAATACAAGCTTTCTTGAGAATCTGATCCAAGGGTCTGGTGCTTTCGAAACGGAAAATTCTTGCGACTTCTGCTTTGGTAAGCTCAGGATGATTGGAGTAGTATCTTGCGATATCTGCAATATCCCTCTTGGAGAAGTCAGAAAAGTTTTTTCGTTCTTCAAGCAACTGCTTATGTTTGATCGTGCTGTTATAACCATTGTTTCCATGGGCAGATTGGTTAGCCAATATTTTTTCAAAGATGCGCTGAGCAGTTTTCTCACTCACCAGATAGTGGGTGATAGCAAAGCTCAAAAGGGTGTAAAAGGTACTTTCGGTAATATCATACTTCGTACAAAGCACAGTGCGTGCAGTAGAAGCAGATGTGTTGGCGTAATCTGTAGCTAATTCATATGCAAACTTGTAGAATGCAGATGTTGTGAGTTTCCGTCTTAACGTTAAACTGTTTCTTGCCATAGTAACACCTCCCAATTGTACATGGTGAAAAAATATACAAACTGCAAGAATATTATAACACAAAAAGCATAAAAAATCAATGTTATGGAAACATGGAGCTGATTTTTTGTTTTTAAAATACTTGTATAAAATTTTTTTATAATATATAATTTTTTTAAATTGGAGGTACATATGAAGAAAAAAATACTTAAAGATTTATTGATATTTATATTGTTAATATGCTTACTTGCTTTAACTGGATGCGAAGAGAAAGAAGAAAAAAGTGAAAATAAGACAGTAAAGATGCAAAAGGCAATTGAATATTATGAAATTGAGAAAAAAGATGTTACAGTAACAGCAGATACAAATAAATGGCCAAGTGGTGTATATGATGTATATGGCATTCCAAAATGTATACAAGGAAAACTTGTTTATGCAATGCCAAATTCTGAAATTGGTGAAGTTTTTTACAAAGCAACAACAGCTGATCTTAAAGCATATGTAAATAAATTGATTGATGCGGGATTTAGAATGAATTCTAATCATTTAGCAACAATTAATAAAGCTCCAAAAGATTTAAGTATGGAAACTAATATTTATTCTCCAAATGTAGGGGATGGATATGTATTAAATATTGTTTATACTAATAAAGATAATGGTAAAGGTGTAGATGCTTTAATTAAAGCTGATCCTGAAAAAGGGATTGAGAAGGATGCTGAATTTTTTTATAATATGTATATAAAAGTTGAACCTAAAGCTTATAGTAAAAAATTAGTTCATGATGATTTATTAACATATTATGGAATTAGTAATGAAGTAATGACACCAAAATTTGATTTTGCAACTATAATAAGAGATGCAAAAAATCCAGAAGCGGTAACTATTAAGATAGACATAGGATATGATAAAACAATTACAGAAGATGATATTTTAAATTATAAACGTCAAATTGTTGAAGAAATACAAAAGGTTTCTGATGATAAAAAAATTTATACATATGACAATGAGGAAATGTCAGTTGATAATTTTATTGAGTTTAAATTAGATGAATTAAATTATACTTATAAGGGAAAAAGTTATTTAATATTATTTGAATTAACAACTGAAATAGGAGAAGTATTTGCAATAACATTGTTTAAAAATCCAGAATATTAATAAAAAATAAAATAAAAGGAGAGAAAAGTTATGAATCAAAAATTTTTAAAATGTGAACATTGTGGAAATATGGTAGCTGTTGTAAAAGAAACAGGAGTACCAGTAATGTGTTGTGGAGAAGCTATGAAAGAAGTTGTTCCAGGAACAGTTGATGCTTCAGTTGAAAAACATGTACCAGTATATAGAGTAGAAGGAAATAAAGTTATTGTTAATGTTGGTGCTGTTGAACATCCAATGCAAGATGAACACTACATAGAATGGGTATCTCTTCAAACAAAAGCAGGAAATCAAAGAAAAGCTTTAAAACCAAATGATAAACCAGAAGTATGTTTTGTTATTTGTGATGGAGATGAAGTTGAAGCAGTTTATGCTTATTGCAACTTGCATAGTTTGTGGAAAGCCTAAAGTGAGATGCTATGAAAGTTGAATTTAATAAAGATAAAAAAATGGTTGAAGTTATTCAATCGAACGACTATGCATTGAGAAAAGGTAACGATTATCAGAAAAGATATTTTGCCCCTGATATTCCAGAGAAGGTTGCAAAAACACTTATCAAGCACTTCGATCAACATCTACCGGTGAATAG
>JAZLBY010000061.1:0-9034 GCA_045613965.1 Candidatus Scatovivens sp. | reverse complement strand
ATTTCAACAACACCATATGATGTTGGATCTGCTACTTGGTATCCAAATATAATTCCACCTTCTTTTAAATGACTAGCAGCTTTTAAAACTCTTTCAACTCTTGATCCATAAATCATGTTGTCTCCTAAAATTAAAGCTACGTTATCATCTCCGATGAATTCTTCTCCAAGAATAAATGCATCAGCAAGTCCTACTGGTTTTTCTTGGATTTTGTATTCGAATTTCATTCCGAATCTTGATCCATCTCCTAATAAACTTTCAAATGCTGGTAAATGAACTGGTGTTGAAATAATTAATACTTCTTTAATTCCTGCCATCATTAATGTTGATAATGGATAATAGATCATTGGTTTGTCATATACTGGTAACATTTGTTTTGAAACAGCTAATGTTATTGGGTATAATCTTGTGGCACTACCACCTGCTAAAATAATTCCTTTCATTTCTAAAGGTTCCTCCTAAAATAATTTAATTCTCTTTATATTAATTTTCTTTAAGTTCTTCTTTTAAGTATTCTTCTAAAGCTATTTCCCATTCCACTGGAACGATACCAGCTGCTTTTAGTTTTTCTTTTGATAATTTACTATTTGAAGGTCTATCACTTGATTGTGGATACATGTCTTTATATTCTTTTGAAGTAATCGCTTTAACGTTTGTTGAAATTCCAGCAAGTTCAAATATTTTTCTTGTAAATCTGCACCATGTTGTAAATCCTTCATTTGTTGAATGATATACACCATAAGCTGGTTCTTTTTCCATAATTCCTTCAATAATTTTGCAAAGTGTTGTTGTAGATGTTGGACTACCGTGTTGATCATCAACAACTGTTAATTCATCTCTATCTTGTGATAATCTTAACATTGTTTTTACAAAGTTTTTTCCACCTAAACCGTATAACCAAGCAGTTCTTAAAATATAATATTTTTCTGCTTTAGCTGCATTTTCTTCTCCAACTAATTTTGTTCTACCATAAGCACTTACTGGTGCTGGTTCCATATCCTCTGTATAAACTTGATCTACAGGTAAGTTTCCTGGAAATACATAATCTGTACTAATATGAATAAATGTTGCGTCATTCTCTTTTGCTGCTTCTGCAATATTAGCAACTGCTGTTCCATTAACAGACATAGCTAAATCTGTATTTACTTCACAACCATCAACATTTGTATATGCAGCACAGTTAATAATAAAATAAGGTTTAACTTCTCTTGCTTTTGCAAGAACAGCTTCTCTATCACATATGTCTAATGTTACAAGTGTTGTTCCTGTTACATCATATATTTTTTCTAATCTTTCTTTTAATTCTCCTCCAAGCATTCCATCTGCTCCGATTAATAATACTTTCTTCATATTACTTTTAAACCTTCCTCTTTTACGTATTTTCTAGTACGTCCTTTTCAATTACGCACCCATTATATCACAGCATTCTGTGATGTCAAAGCTTTTTACAGCCATTTCACATTTTACACAAAACTTTCACAAAACTATTTATTAATTATAATAAATTACTTCTTCTTTAGGCTTTACAACCTCTGTATGTTCTGTTAACAGTGGATTTATAGTAATCCCGCCTATCATTGTTATTACTACTAAAAATCCTAAAAATGCATTTCTATATTTTTTCTCTGTCCAAAATAAAAATAAGAACATCATTGCACATAGTTCAGCTGCATTATAGAATAAGAAACTTTTATCAATATATTGATTTGGTCTATTAATAAATATCAATAAACACATCATTACTAGCGAAAATCTTATAGCATGTTTTGTCTCAAATTTCATATCTGTAATATTTCCCAAAATATAAAACATCATATATAAATTTGCTAAACTAATTGCCGCAGATACATTATACATTTTTACTTCATTAAACCCGAATACATTTCTAATATCATAATTAAATACATTTGCACAAATTAAAATTTCAAAAACAGTAACAAGTATAACTGGTAATAAAAATGTTGTATGTCCTTCTTTTTTATATAAATAAAATAACCCTATTAACAACGGTATTGGAAATAATGAATAAATACTTGCAATTTCAAATGCATTATCAACTTCACTATATGGAATCATATAATTATTTAAATAGTAAAATAAATTTTCAATTCCATTATAATCCATAAAATAAGTTATTTTATCATAAAAATTCAATCTATATATAAGTGGAACTATTAATGTAATAACTAATGTTATTATTGTAAAAATTAGTGTATTCTTATTTTTTAGATTTTCTTTATTTTTTATAATCAACCAAATTATCACTCCTATTGCTATATAAGCAAATGGGATCATATATTCTACCGCTTGAAAAATTGACAATATACCTAATGCAATACATCCAACCATAGCAATAACTTTATTCTTATTTTTAGTCTCAGTCATCACTTTATCTATTAAAATCATTATTAATTGTATAGATATTAATGGCATTGATATTACCGGAAAATGCACTTGTACTAATGTAGAAAATGTTAATGTTATAGTCGCAATTATCGACATACCTTGTTTATTTCCAGTTATTATTTTAAATAACTCAAAACTTGTTAATAACAACCCATAAAATTCTATATTCCACACTAATGATAATGGTATATCAGTTGCTTTTAACCATTCTGACACAGATAATGGATTCATAAAACAGCCCAATATAGTTGTTACTACAACCATTATTCCTGAAATCAAAAATCTCTTTTTAACAATTTTGTCATATAAAGTTGGAGCTCCTAAAACATAATGTAATCCTAGAAATGTAAAAAATCCCCAAGCAGTAATTATTCTTGCTACATTTATTCCAGAAAAAGATTTCTTTATAAATACCATTATAATTTCAAATGCTATCGCTATAATAACATTCGAAATATATAGTTTATTTAATGCTTGTTTTTTTATTTCTTCTTTACTTTTTTCTTTTACTTGTTTCTCTTTCTTTTCTTTTATTTCTTCTGTTTCCATCTATACCTCCTTCGTTTAGTCTTAGAAAAAGACTGCTAAATTATAAAATAATTTAAACAGTCTTAAAAATCTTTTCTATTTATTTTTAGTCCATTTAAAGCAAGTTATAAAGATTATTTATTTTTTCTTTCTTTATTTGTTTGTCTTTCTCTTGCAATTCCCATATTATTTGATGGAACATCGTCTGTTATTGTTGAACCAGCAGCAATTAATACATCATCACCTAATGTAACTGGTGCTACTAAATTTACATTTGAACCAATAAAAGCTCTATCTCCAATTATTGTTTTATGTTTGTTTACTCCATCATAATTACATGTAATTGTACCACATCCAATATTTCCGTCTACACCAATTTCAGCATCTCCAATATAACTTAAATGAGGTATCTTTGTTCTATCTCCTACTTTAGCGTTTTTAACTTCAACAAAGCTTCCTATTTTTACATTATCTCCAATTACACATCCTTCTCTAATATAAGCATTAGGACCTATTTCACAATTTTTTCCTATTACAACACCACTTTTAATAGTAGTATTTGGATGTATTACAGTATCAACTCCTATTTTTACATTATCTTGAATATATGTTGTATCAGAAGCTTCAATTGTAACACCATTTTTCATATGTTCAGCATTAATTCTCATTCTTAAAACTCTTGTTAAAAGTTCAAGTTGAGCTCTATCATTTACTCCAAGAATTTCTGTATTATCTTCTACTATAACAGCACCAGTTTTTAAACCTTTGTCATTCATTATCTTAATAACATCTGTTAAGTAATATTCTCCTTGAGCATTATCTGGTTTTATTAATTTTAATGCAGATAATAATTCTTCGATATCAAAGCAATAAATACCTGAATTTATTTCTTTAATACCTTTTTCATACATATTAGCATCTTTTTCTTCTACGATTGCTTTAATATTTCCACCTTCGTCACGAATAATTCTTCCATAACCAGTTGGATTTTCATATATAGCAGTTAAAAGTGTTGCATATTCTTTGTTTTTATAACTTTTTGTTACTAAATTTATTAATGTTTCTTTTCTGATAATTGGAACATCACCATAAAGAATAATAACTTTACCTTTTTTTCCTTCTAAATATTTAGTTGCTTGCATTACAGCATGACCTGTACCTAATAATTCTTCTTGATATGCATATTCTACAGAATCACCTAAAACAGCCTCTACTTGTTCTCTTAAATAACCTACAACAGCTACAACTTGATCTGAACCAATTTCTTTAGCAACTTCAGCAACTCTTTTTACAAGCTCTTTATCATAAATTTTATGAACTAGTTTTGATTTTTCTGATTTCATTCTAGTTCCTTTACCAGCTGCCATTATAACTGTTACCACATTTCTGTCTATCCCGTCAATAATCATAAAATTCACCTTTCTTTATCCTAAGATAAATATTATAAATTTGTATATTTAATTATATTTTAATTTCTAAAATACTGTACTCATTTTATTATAAGATTGTAAATTAGTCAATATCAATAAAAAAGTGAAAGGCCCGGAGGTTTTCCGAGCCTAACTGACATTCTCACATGCTGATGCAGTACTTGCAAGACTTTGCAACGTCATGTTTTTCGATATGAACCCCCTTGTTGAATTCGAGAGCTATATCGTTACCCATGAAGTAAACCTTTTTGGGATTACCATCGTTGTCAAGCTTCACATAGTACTTACGGTTGTGAGCAGCATACACTACAGCGTATACATTGGTGGCTACCATCGCGAGATTATAAGTGCTCTTCTTGAGCAGCTTGATTTCAACCACGATTTCAGCCTTGCCGTCCGGAGAAGCCGGCTCTTTGGATTCGGTGATCAACGCATGCAAAACATCTGCTTGGATTCTTTCGCACGCTCTTGTGAATTCAACCTCAGCCTGAGCATAGCTCATCACGTCCGTCGTGTTGGCTTTCGCCAACCACATCTTGCACTCATCCGAAATTACTAAACTCTTCCGAAATACCATGCAATGCACCTCCTAATTAATGTCCCTTTAATTATACCATTTTGGCATAATTATGTCAATTTTAGGAGATTATTTTGTAACTCTTGTAACTGCTAAACCATCCCCAACTTCTAATATTTCCGTCTCTAAATTAGGGTTTTCAGTTACCTCTTTTATATATTCTCTTAAATGTCTTACTGCTGTTCTTTGTTTGTGTTTATTATAATCACTCATAACATAACCTTTATATAAAACATTATCAGCTAATATAATTCCACCATTTCTTATTAATCTTATTCCTTCTGATAAAAATATTGAATATTTACTTTTGGCAGCATCTATAAATACTAAATCATATTCTCCTGTAAGTGTTGGTAAAATTTCAACTGCATTACCAATCATTATATTTATGTTTTTATCAACGCCTATTTTCTTAACATTTTCAATAGCTTCATTTGCTCTTACTTCATCAAGTTCAATTGTGTCTACAATAACTTCAGGAGCATATTTAACAAAGCAAGATGCAGAATAACCAACTGCTGTACCTATTTCTAATATTCTTGTTGGTTTTTCTTTTTCTAATATATTTTTTACAACCTCTAAAGTATCATCCATAATAATTGGTACGTGATTTTCTAAAGCTCTTTCTTTTACTATTTCAAATTCTTTTTCATTAAACATAGTATTCCTCACATTTCTTATTTTAAAAAACCCGCTTTTTAAAAAGCGGGTCAAATATTATTCTTTCATTGCAGCTCTTGCAGCTCTTTCTCTATCTTTGTTGTTTAAAATTTTCTTTCTTAATCTAATACTTAATGGAGTTACTTCTACAAGCTCATCATCTTGAATAAATTCAATTGCTTTTTCTAAACTCATTTGAATAGGTGGAACTAATCTTAATGCTTCATCTGATCCAGAAGCTCTAGTATTTGTTAAGTGTTTTTCTTTACATACGTTGATAGCTAAATCTTCTCCTCTAGAGTTTAATCCTACTATCATACCTTCATAAACTTCAACACCAGGTCCTATAAATAAGTCACCTTTATCTTGAGCATTATATAAACCATATGTAATTGATTTTCCATTTTCAAATGCTACGATTGTTCCTCTAACTCTTGATTGAACATCACCTTTAAATGGTTCATAAGAATCAAAAATGTGATTCATTGTTCCTTCACCTTTAGTATCTGTTAAGAACTCAGTTCTGTAACCAATGATTCCTCTTGCTGGAATTTTAAATTCAATTTTTGTATGTCCATCTTCAGCTGGTTCCATATTAAGCATTTCTGCTTTTCTTCTACCTAATTTTTCAATTACGTTTCCTACACAATCATCTGGAACATTAACAACTAATCTTTCGATTGGTTCGCATTTTACTCCATCAATTTCTTTAATGATAACTTTTGGTCTTGAAACTAAAAGTTCAAATCCTTCTCTTCTCATTGTTTCGATTAAAACTGATAAATGAAGTTCTCCTCTTCCAGAAACCTCGAATGAGTCTGGTGTATCAGTTTCTTTTACTCTTAAAGATACGTTTCTATCTAATTCTTTAAATAATCTATCTCTAATATGTCTTGATGTAATAAATTTACCTTCTTTACCAGCAAATGGTCCGTTGTTAACACTAAATGTCATAGATACTGTTGGTTCATCAATATCAACAAATGGGATTTTTTCTGGATTATTATAATCACAAATTGTATCACCAATATTAATATTTGTAACACCAGATAAAGCAACTATATCACCTGCATCAGCATGTTCAACTTCAACTCTTTTTAATCCATCATAAACATATAATTTTGTTACTCTAGCAGTTTCAACTTTATCGTTATCTTTGCAAATAGCGATTGGCATATTTAAATCAATAGCCCCTCTTTCAACTCTTCCTATAGCAATTCTACCAATATAATCATCATAATCAATATTTGAAACTAACATTTGCATTGTTCCGTCCATATCACATTCAGGAGCTCCGATGTGACTAATAATAGTTTCAAATAAACATTTTAAGTCTTCACCTTTTTGATTTAAATCAAGTGTCGCTGTTCCTTGTTTTCCTGATGCATATACAACTGGGAATTCTAATTGTTCATCATTAGCTCCAAGTTCAATAAATAATTCTAAAACATCATCAACAACTTTATATGGTTGTGCACCTGGTCTATCTATTTTATTAATAACAACGATTGGTTTTAAATTTAATGCTAATGATTTCTTTAAAACTTCTCTTGTTTGTGGCATTGCACCTTCAAATGAATCTACTAATAATACAACACCATCAACCATTTTAAGAACACGTTCTACTTCTCCACCAAAGTCTGCGTGTCCTGGAGTGTCAACGATATTGATTTTCATATCTCCATATTGAACTGCTGTATTTTTTGAAAGAATTGTAATTCCTCTTTCTTTTTCAAGATCATTTGAATCCATTACTCTTTCTTGTACATTTTCATTTGATCTAAAAATACCACTTTGTCTTAACATGGCATCAACTAATGTTGTTTTTCCATGATCAACGTGAGCTATGATAGCTACGTTTCTAATTTTTTGGTTATTCATTTTTTTAATACCCCTTTTTCTTTTTATATAAATTTACTCTCGTAAAAATTTATTCTATTTACATTAAAAAATGGTTAAAACTGCTAAACGCAATTTTAACCATATAATTATATACTAATTAACAACCTTTGTCAACATAAGGCACTATATTTCAGTACTTGCTAATTTTAATATTTCATTTTTAATTATTTCACTAACTTTATCTTCAACTGTTTTATCAGTTTTCATATCTTTAGCATATTCAGAAAAATCTATTGGCTCACCATATATAATGGCATTCTTTGTAAAAGGTTTAGCTGGTCCAACTATACCAATTGGTATAACTTTTGCATTTGTTTTTAATGCTAAATAAGCTGCACCATTTTTAATTTTTCCTTCATTTTTCTCAAAACCATTTCTTGTTCCCTCTGGGAATAATCCAACACATTGTCCGTCTTTAAGTGTTTTTAATGCAGTTTTTAAACTAGATATATCTTTAGAATCTCTTTTTACGAATATTCCATCATATAAAAATCCTAAAAATGCAAATAAAGGATTTTTCTTTAATTCTTCTTTAGCAAGCATTCTCATATATCTTCCAGCTGTAACTATAATTAGAGGTGGATCTAAGTATGTTTTATGATTTCCACAAAATAATAAAGTTCCTTCTTTTGGTATATTCTCTTTTCCGATAACTTTTACTCTGTATACTATTTTACAATATGTACGAATTAAAAAACTAACAATTACTCTTCCTATTTTCTTTAAAAATTCCTTCATAATATACTCCTTTATGCATTTTTCTTTTCTTCTATAATTTTTGAAATTTTATCTACTACTTCATCTATTGTTAAATTTGTGCTATCAACATATATAGCATCTTCAGCTTGTCTTAATGGAGCTACATCACTTGTTTTATCATTATGATCTCTAAATTTAATATTTTCTAGAATTTCCTCATAATTAGATTCTATTCCTTTTTCCATGTTTTGTTTTAGTCTTCTATTAGCTCTTTCTTCTGCAGTTGCATCTAGATATATTTTAACATCAGCATTTGGAAATACATTAGTTCCAATATCTCTACCTTCCATTATAATATCTAAATTTTCACCCATTTTTCTTTGAAGTTTTACCATCGCTTCTCTAATTTCAATTATATGAGAAACTTGAGAAACAATCTCATTGACTTCTTTTTCTCTAATTTTTCCAGAAACATCTTCTCCATTTAAATAAAATTTATCCACTCCGTCTACCTTTTCCATGTCTATTTTAATTTCATTTAACATTTTTTCAATTGCTTCTTTATCATCTTTAGATATATTATTTCTTATCATATATAAACTGATACATCTATACATAGCACCAGTATCTATATTTAATAAATTCATTCTTTTTCCAACTAAATTTGTAATTGTTCCTTTACCACTTCCAGCTGGTCCATCTATTGCAACTATAAAAGCCATCTTTTCCTCCTATTTATTATCAACATTTACTCCTCTAACAACAATTTCCATACTTAATACATTCATTGCAGTTAATTTTTCTATTTCTTTTACTATTTTTCTTTTTAATA
>JAZLBY010000060.1:0-16269 GCA_045613965.1 Candidatus Scatovivens sp. | reverse complement strand
GGACAAGAAGTTAAACTTGCTAAAGATGTTGTTGGAGAAGATGCAAAAGCATTAGCAGCAAACTTACAAGCTGGAGAAGTTATGCTTCTTGAAAACGTAAGATATGAAGCTGGAGAAGAAAAAAATGATGAAGAATTATCAAAAGCATTTGCTAGCTTAGCAGAAGTATTTGTTAACGATGCATTCGGAACAGCTCATAGAGCACACAGCTCAACAACAGGTGTTGCTAGTTACTTACCAGCAGTATCTGGATTCTTAATTGAAAAAGAATTAAACTTCTTAGGAACAGCTTTAGAAAACCCAGAAAGACCATTCATGGCTATCTTAGGTGGTAAAAAAGTTTCTGATAAAATCGGTGTTATTGAAGCATTAATCGAAAAAGTTGATGTATTAATGATTGGTGGAGCTATGGCTTACACATTCTTCAAATCAATGGGATATGAAGTTGGAAATTCAATTTGCGAATTAGATAAATTAGATTTAGCTCAAGAATTAATGAAAAAAGCTGAAGCTAAAGGTGTTAAATTAATGTTACCAGTTGATACAAAAGTTGGTAAAGAATTTGATGCTAACACAGAAAGCCAAACAGTTAAATATACAGAAATCCCAGATGGATGGGAAGGATTCGATATTGGACAAGAAACAATCGAATTATATGCAAACGAACTTAAAAACGCTAAAACAGTTATCTGGAATGGACCAGTTGGATTATTCGAATTTGATCAATTCGCAATTGGAACAAACAGCATAGCAGCAACTTTAGCAGATATCGATGCTGTTAAAATAATTGGTGGTGGAGATTCAGCAGCTGCAGTTGAAAAAGCTGGACTTGCAGAAAAATTCACACACATTTCAACAGGTGGTGGAGCATCACTTGAATTCTTAGAAGGTAAAAAATTACCAGGAATCGAAGCTCTACAAGATAAATAATAACAAAAGATAATATACTAGAAGATTTATGACAGGAAAGATTTTATGGCAGAATTGTTAGACATTTATACAGAGCAAGGACAAAAACTAGGAACAATTTCAAAAAAAGATTATTATTCATGGGAGGATCAAAAGACCCTTCCATGGATAAATTGTTGCACATGTTTTGTAATTGACGATGTAGATAAGAAAATATTATTTGAAAAAAGAGGTAAGAGATTTTTAGATCCTGGAAAATTAGATTTATGTTCAGGACATGTTCAATCAGGAGAAATACCACTTCAAGCGATGGTTAGAGAACTTGATGAAGAGTTATCTATAGGAGAAGATGCTTCAAGAAATCTTCATTATTTAGGTAAAATGAAACTTGATTATACTAATTTAGAGGATGAGACAAATCGTAAACCATTAAAATGTTTTGTTAGTGTTTATGCACTAAAAATGAAAGATATTAGTACTATACAAATAGATGGAAAAGAAGCGATACAAAAAGGCTGGTTAAATTTTGATGATACTGTTGGATTTATATCAAATAGTATGACAAGAATGCCTTATGATAGTAATTTAGCTCCACAATATAGTGCTGTATTTGATAAATTAAAGGAGTACATGTTTCACAAGAAAAAGATTTTGGGAAGAAGAATCAGTGAAACAGAAAGGAATTTTATATGAGAAGAAAAGTAATTGCAGGAAACTGGAAAATGAATATGCTTCCAAATGAAGCTATTGATTATATTCAAGCATTTGAGCCATTAGTAAAAGACGCTAAAGCAGAAGTTATTTTATGCGTACCTTATACTGATTTATTCTATTGCTTAATGAATGTTCAAGGAACAAACATTAAAATAGGAGCTCAAAATATGCACTTTGCAGAAAATGGAGCATACACAGGAGAAGTTTCAGGAAAAATGTTAAAATCAATTGGTGTTGAATATGTTATTATTGGACACTCAGAAAGAAGACAATATTTTAATGAAACAGATGAATCTGTTAACAAAAAAATTAAAGCTGCTTTCGAAAATGAATTAAAACCAATCGTATGTGTTGGAGAAACATTAGAAGAAAGAGAAGCTGGAAAAACAGTTGAAATAATTACAAATCAAACTCGTTTAGCATTAGAAGGATTAACAAAAGAGCAAGTTAAAAATACAATTATTGCTTATGAACCAATCTGGGCTATCGGAACAGGAAAAACAGCAACATCAGAAGATGCTAATAATTCAATTATCTCAATTAGAGAAGAAATTAAAAATATCTATGGTGAAGATGTTTCTGAAGCTGTTATTATCCAATACGGTGGAAGTGTTAAATCTTCAAATGCAAAAGAATTATTCTCAACATCAGACATTGATGGTGGATTAGTTGGTGGAGCAAGTTTAAAACCAGACGAATTTAGTAAAATCGTAAACTATGATATCTAATAAGAAGGAAGTGTAACTAGAAATATGAGTAACAAGAAATTAACAATGTTAATGATATTAGATGGATTTGGAATGAACGAAAAAGCAGAAGGAAATGCTGTTAAAATCGCTCAAATCCCAGAATTAACAGAAATATTTACAAAAAATCCAAATACAATGATTCACACAAGTGGACTTGCTGTTGGATTACCTGAAGGACAAATGGGAAATTCAGAAGTAGGACATACAAATATTGGAGCAGGAAGAATTATATACCAAGATTTAGCTAAAATTACTAAATCAATTGAAGATGGAGATTTCTTCAGCAAACCAGAATTTGTTAAAGCTATTGAAAATTGTAAAGCAAATAATTCTAAATTACATATAATGGGATTATTATCAGACGGTGGAGTTCACAGTCATAATCGTCATTTATATGGACTTTTAGAACTTGCTAAAAGAAAAGATTTTGAAGATGTATACGTTCATTGCTTTATGGACGGAAGAGATACACCACCAGCTTCTGGAGAAGGTTATTTAATCAAACTAGAAGATAAATTAAAAGAAAAAGGTGTAGGGCAAATTGCATCTTTATCTGGAAGATTCTATGCAATGGATAGAGATAAGAGATGGGAAAGAGTTAACCAAGCATATGACGCTTTAGTTAATGGCGTAGGAGAAACAGCAACTGATGCTGTAGCTGCTATTGAAGAATCTTATCAAAAAGAAGTATTTGACGAATTTGTTAAACCAACAGTTATCGTTAATAAATCAGGAGAACCAGTTGCTAAAATTGAAGATGGAGATTCTGTAATCTTCTTTAACTTCAGACCAGATAGAGCAAGAGAAATAACAAGATGTCTTGTTGATAATGAATTCGATGGATTCGAAACAAAGAAAATGAATTTATATTTTGTTTGTATGACTCCATATGATGAAACAATGCCAAATGTTGAAGTTGCTTTTAGAAAAGAAGAAATTAGAAATACATTTGGAGAATATATCAGTAAAAAAGGATTAAAACAATTAAGAATTGCTGAAACAGAAAAATACGCTCACGTAACATTCTTCTTTAATGGTGGAGAAGAAAAACAATACGAAGGTGAAGATAGAATATTAGTACCATCACCAAAAGTAGAAACATATGATTTAAAACCAGAAATGAGTGCATATGAAGTTACAGAAAAAGTAATCGAAGCAATTAAATCAGAAAAATATGATTCAATTATATTAAACTATGCTAACCCAGATATGGTTGGACATACAGGAAGTATAGATGCAGCTGTAAGAGCATTAGAAACAATTAATGACTGTGTTGCAAAAGTAGTTGAAGCAGTTAAATCTGTAGATGGTGTGTTATTAATTACAGCAGATCATGGTAATGCAGAGCAAATGATTGACTATAAAACTGGAGAGCCATATACAGCTCATACAACAAACCCAGTACCATTAGCAGTTGTTGGATTACCAGGAAACAAAAAAGTTAAAGAAGGTCGTTTAGCTGATTTAGCACCAACAATGCTTGACATTATGGGACTTGAAAAACCAGATGAAATGACAGGAGAAAGTTTAATTGTTTAATTCGTTATAGCTTACTTGATTTTAAGTTTTATTTAAAGTAAAATTATTATATCAATAAAAATTAAATTACTTTTAATAAGCTATTAGGAGAAATTTATGGTTAGTTCACCCGAAGAAAGAATATTATATTCAGAGATACAAAAAAAGTTATTTTATATCATACCAGAAAAATGGGAGAGTATACATTTGTACGCCTCTGTAATTGACGTGCCTAATCAAAAACCAATTGGAGAAATGTATTTTTATTATTTACCAAAAGGATTTATTAAGAAAAAGTATGTTAATGGTTATGAAATACCAAATATCTTTAATATAGATGAAGAACAATATTCTAAATTAATAACTGATGTATATAATAAAATTAAACTTTTAAGAGAAAGATTTGTTAGTTATCAAAAAAGAGCTTGGAGTAGTATGACAATTACTATCCATAATAATCAATTTAAAGTAGAATATGATTATGAAGATCTTAAAAATTCTCAATTTGATTCATATGAACGTCATGTTATATGGAGATACAATAATCTTAAAGAAGAAGTAGGATTATTAAGTAGAAAAGATAAGAAAATTATTAATGTATATTTGAATGATAACCAAATGGATGTACCAAGAAAAGTTGATACATATATTGAAGGTATTTATAAATTACCAGTGAAAAATATTATAGATTTTGAAAAAACTTTAACTGTAGAAGAAGCGATAGCTCAATCGCATGATAGTTCAGATAAAGAAAAGAAAAAAGGTGGCTTATTAAAAAAGAAAAATAAAGTTGATGATATAATCGAAGAAGATGAAGTAACTTATAATAATCAAATATTAAATTGGAAAAAATAAAATAAATTAGAAATAAAACTTGCTGATTTGGCAGGTTTTATTTTTTTGCATAAAAATTAGATTTTAAAATTTTAGAAAATAATTAAAATTAAGTTCTAAAAAATAATCTATCGCATAAATATTAATAAATAAAACTAAAAAATAAATCAGAATAAATTTAAAGATAGGTGAATAAATGAATAGTATATATAGATATTTTCCAGATAATATAAGAAAAGCATTAGAAGAAAATAAAGAAGATACCTTAAACTTAGAAGAGATTAGAATAAGGAATAATAAACCAATAATTTTAAAATATAATACATTTGAAAAAACAGTAAGATATTATCCTAACCAAGATGAGATGATGACGATACTTCAACTTATATGTGAGAATTCAATATATTCATATCAAAAACAAATTGCAGAAGGATTTGTAACGTTAAAAGGTGGACATAGAGTTGGACTAGCTGGTTCGTGTGTAATAGAAAATGGTAATGTAATTAATATTAATTATATTAATGGATTTAATTTTAGAATTTCAAGACAAATAATTGGTTGTAGTAAACTTGCTATTAAATTTATTCTAGATATAAATAAAAACCAAGTTAAAAATACATTAATTGTATCACCACCAGGTGCTGGAAAAACCACTCTTTTAAGAGATGTTGTAAGACAGATATCAAGTGGAATAAAAAACATGAAATTTAAAGGACAAACTGTAGGAGTAGTTGATGAAAGAGGCGAGATTGCATCACTTTATAAAGGTGATGCACAAAATGAAGTAGGTAGTAAAACTGATATTATGGAAGGTGTTAAAAAATCAATAGGAATGAAAATGCTTATTAGATCAATGTCACCTAAAGTAATTGTTGCAGATGAAATTGGTGGAGTAGATGATATCGAAATTATAAAATATGCAATTTGTTCTGGATGTAAAGGCATATTTACAGCTCATGGTGCAAATTTTGATGATATTTATATAAATCCAGTTTTAAAAGAACTTATAAATTCACATATATTTGAAGTAATAATATTTTTAGATCCGAAACATAGAGGCGATATTTTAGAAGTGTATAAATTAAATAGAAAAACACTTCAATATGAAAAAGAAGAACATGTAGAACTTAAAGAATATGATAATTTTCAAGGAAGTAATATTATATGGCAGGATTAAAATTTATATTGCTTGTTTTAATAGTATTAGTAAGTGCAAAAATAGGTTTTTTAAAATCTGAGTCTTATAAAATAAGAGAGGATAATCTAAAGAAAATAAATGAAGCACTACTTTATTTAAAAACTAAAATAGAGTTTACTTATGAACCAATTAAAAATATATTCGAAGAAATATCAAAAGTAGTATTCGATGGAAAAGATAATATATTTAAAGTAGCAGTAGAAAATATGAATGAAAACAGTTCTATAAACGAATCATGGATAAACGCTGTAGATGTTTTTGAAAATAATTTTAAAAGAGAAGATATAGAAATAATAAAAAGTTTTGGTAAACTGCTTGGAAGAACAGATAAAAAAGGACAAATAAGTGAAATAGAAGTTACAAGAATTTGCCTTGAGAAAAATATAATACTAGCAGAAAAAGAAAAAGAGAAAAACGGAAAACTTTATAAAACATTAGGAATTGTTTCTGGATTTGCTATAGGTATCATTTTAATTTAAAAATTTAGGAGATATTTATGGATATAGATATATTGCTTAAGATTGCTGGTATAGGAATACTAATTGCAGTTTTAAATCAAGTTCTATCAAAAGCTGGTAGAGAAGATCAAGCTATGATGGTAACTTTAGCAGGTATTATTATAGTTCTTACAGTAATCGTTAAAGAGATAAGTACTCTTTTTGATACTGTTAGGACGGTGTTTAATCTATAATGGAAATTATTAAAATAATAGGTATTGGTTTTATAACATTAATTTTAGTAGTGCTTTTTAAAGAATATAAAAAGGAATATAGCATTTATATATCATTAGTAGGATGTTTAATTATTTTATTTATGAATATGGATGTGCTAGAAAATATTGTGGGTTTTGTTAAAGATTTTAAAACTTCTAATTTTGATATTCCATTTTTAGAAGTGATATTAAAAACAACTGGTATTGCAATATTAATTGAGTATGCAGTTTCGATATGTAAAGATGCTGGTGAAAATGCAGTTGCTAATAAAATTGATTTTGCAGGGAAAACTATAATAATTAGTTTAACGATACCGATAATATCACAAAGTTTAGAACTTTTTTTAGAAGTACTTCCTGGATAATGGAGAAAAGATTTTGGATGAAATATTAGAATATCAAAAAGAAAGTTTTGGGATAGATAGTTTTTTAGAAAATAGTAAAGTTTATATAGATAGAATTGATAGCTTAAGTATAGATACATCATCTTGGTATAAAGAGTTATTATCAGGAGATATAACTGATATTTTAAAAAGTATTGATTTAAGTAAAATATTTTTAACTGAATTTAAAGGCGCAATTAATGTAATTATTTCTATAGTAATAGTTATTATTATAAACAGTATTTTGAAAACTATAATAGAATCATTAAATTCATCTACAGCAAGTAAATCTTTAGCATTTATTCAGTATTTAATAATAGCAAATATTATAATTAATTCTTTTATTCCAATAGTGGAACTTACTAAAGCTTCAATTGAGAATCTAAATGGTTTTATAAATTTACTTCTTCCAATTCTTTTAGTATTTATGGTTACGACTGGAAATATAATCAGTAAGAATATTATAGAATCAAGTATAATACTTATGATTAATTTTACCAGTAACTTTATAAATGAATTTGTTATACCAATATTATTAATATCGTTTGTTATTTCTATAGTATCTAATATAACTACTAAAATAAGACTTGATAAAGTATCTAAATTATTAAAATCATTTATTATCTGGGGACTTGGAATAGTACTTACATTTTTTACTACAGTGCTTTCATTAGAAACTAATATTACAGGATCTGTTGATGAACTTGCAAGTAAGACAACTAAAGCTGCGGTATCTAATCTTATACCAGTAGTTGGAAAGATTATGGGTGATACAGTTGAAACTGTTATGGGATCTGTTAGCGTTTTATCTAATATAGTTGGTACATTTGGGATAATTATAATTGGGTTAATAGTATTGATACCTATTATAAGGATACTTATTTTTTATTTTATGTTTAAAGTAGTTGGAGCGGTAACTGATGCTTGCAGTGATAAAGAGATTATTAATTTATTAGATTCTGTTTCAGATTCATATAAAATTATGCTTGGTATGATTTTTACAATTTCTATAATGTTTATTATAGGGATAACTATAACTTTAAAGCTTATATGTATGAGTAGTGGATAATATGATATTAAAGATGAGAGTTTGGTGTGAAAGTTTAATAATTGCGGTTATTATAACCTTAATAATTGAATTAATACTACCAGAAGGGAATAATAAAAAATACATTAAAGTTGTCATTGGATTATATTTAATGGTTATGGTATTTGATCCGTTTTTAAATATTGTTTTTAATAATGATTTTAGCATTAGTAAAATATTTGATTTTAAACAAAATAATATAATTTCAGTATCAAGTGAAGACAAACTAATAGAAGATATTTATATTGATGGGATTAAAAGAAACATTCAAAAAGAATTAAATAGTATTAATGAAGGATTAGAATTAAAAGCTATATTATTTGATGAAGGATATGAAAATATTACTAATCTTGAGATTATAAAACCAATAGATTTTACTGATGATGAAAAGATAATTAACTTAGTAGAAGAAAAATTTTTGGTAGATAGGTCAAATATTTATATTGGTGTGAAGAGGTAGAGATGTTTGAGAAAATTAAAGGGATGTTTTTAAACAAAGATAAAAGGATCGAAAATTTAATAAGCTTATTTATTATTTTAGTTATTACGATGTTAATTATTAATAAGATTATTGAAGAGGATAATACAAACAAAGAAAATAATTTCCAAAATGAAATTATTACTAATACTATAGAATTTGCAACTGTAAGTGATGGAAATGATTTAGAGGCAAGACTTGAAAAAATTTTAGAGTCAATCTCTGGAATAAGTAATGTACATGTGATGATTACATATTCAGAATCAAATGCTATTGTTCCTGTATACAATATTAATGAATCGAGAATCAAAGAAGAAAACAAGGAGACTATAAGTCAAGATAAACAAGTTTTAGTTGATGAATCTTCTAACATTATTACAGAGAAGATTATTAATCCCAAAATTGAAGGAGCAATTATCACGGCAAAAGGCGCGAATGATTCTTTAAATAAAAGTAATATTATTGCTGCAGTAGAAGCTGTGACTGGTCTTGCTATGCATAAAATTCAAGTTTTTGAGGTAGGAGAAAATTGATAAATGAATTTTTTGAAAAATAAAGAAAATGTTAAACAGGTATCATTAGGTATTATTGCTGTATTATGCATATTTTTAGGTGTTGCAAATTATAATGATAATGAATTAGAGGTGTTTAGCACAGAAAATGATGATGCTATAGAAGTAGCAAGTAGAAATGTACCAGATGAAAATCTTGGTGATGTTGAGCTTGTTAGTTCTACACCTACTACTTCTATTGTGGAAAATGATGGGTTGGTGGAGGATGAAGAGGATGACTATTTTAAGAAGACTTGTTTAGAAAGAGATAAAATGTATTCAGAAACAATAGAAGTATATCAAGATTTAATAAATAATGATAAAACACCAGAAACTCAAAAAGCGATTGCTGCTAAAGAATTAACTAATTTAACAAGTAGAAAAAATTCTATTATGATAGCTGAGAATTTAATAAAGAATAAAGGAATTGATGATGTTGTAATTTTGGAAAATACAGGAAGAATTAATGTTATTGTAAAAACAAGTTTGTTAAATAAAGAAACAGTTTCACAAATTCAGAATATTATACAAAAGGAACTAAATGTTGATATAAGTAATATAAGTATTTCTGAAAAATAAAGTTAAATTTTGTTTGTATAAAAAATTTTTCTAAACAGATAATAAATGTATATGAGAATTTCATATAAGTTTATTGGGAGGTTTAAAAGATGGCAAAGAAAATTATAACTAGTTTGTTTGTGGGTCTTTTATTAATAAATTGTTTTTTCATAACAACAGTAAGTTTTGCAAATGAAAATACAATTAGCCTTGGTAATGAAATAACAAAGTCTATGGATAAAACAGGTGATAGTATGAAAAATGTTTTATCAGGAAATGCGATTATGGATGCTGGTAATAATATTAAAAATACTGTTAATGATGCAAGAAATGTAGTAATGGATGAAACAAATGATATGAAAGCTGATGTTAAAGATGAAGAAAATAAAATGTATAAAGATGACGAAATGAAAAAAACAGATAATGGAGAAAACTATGATGCAAGAAGAACAAATGCTGAAATTTCAAGATCAGGGATTGATAATAATATAATGATGACTTGGATGTGGATAGCACTAATTGCTGCAACAACAATAATAATTGCTGCTATATGGTACTATGTAACTCAAACAAATGACTAAAAAAAGAAGATGTATAATTTTTGTTATACATCTTTTTTATATTTTCTTTATTATTTTTTTAATCTGATTAGAATTGCAATAGCTAGTAATATTAATAAAACACCAATTGAAATTAAGATAATACTAAGTACATTATTTAATTCAAGGTTAGCTTGAGAGTAATTGTTCATTGTTGAAACACTAGTTACTGTTGAAGGACTTAATGTATCCATCATGCTAGGTTGTGTAGTATCATCAATTACTTCTTCAGAAATTGTAGTTGCGTCTGTTGCTTTTACAACAGGTACTATTGTAAATAGTATTGATATCATAAATGCTATTAATATTGCTACTTTTAATGTTTTGTTCATAAAAACCTCCTGGGTTTAATTAATACGATATAAATATCATATACAAAATTAGAAAAAAAGTCTATAGAATTAAAAAATAATTTAATAAAAAATAAGGATAAGATTGTTTTTTTAAAATATACAAAATTACTGAAAATGTTGAAATTATGTCAACAATATGATATAATATCTACTAGATTGCTATTTTTAAAGAGTAATCTAAAGGAGTTCTTAAAGAATATATATGAGTATTAAAATTAAATTGAAATATTATGGAATAATTTTCAAATCAAAATTAAATAAGATACTTCAAAAAAGATTCGTATACATACCTGATACACAACAAAATGTACTTATAAAAAGTTTCTCAGAATTATATGCTACAGAGTATGTAAATGAAGTTGCTATTTCTATTAATTCTAGTTTAGCAAAAGAAAGAGAAGTTTTAAAACTAATCGTAAAAAGACTTATTATGCAAAATAAGAAAGTTATTTTGATAGAAGAAGTAAGAGCTTTTTCTGATGATGATTTAAAAGAATTTGCAGAACTAGGAATAGATATACATATAGATCAAAGATATATGGAGCCAAGTAAAGCTGTAGCTCAAAATCAAGTTTTGTATACAGATATGACTTCATATAAACTAATAATGGAAAAGTTAGATTTTTTTGAAGCGATGTGTAATAAATATTGTAATACTGAATTTGAAAAAGTATTATTTACAGTAGTATCATTAATGGACTATATGAAATATGTTAATACATTAAATTCAAAGATTCTAAATTCTTGTTTAGTAAATGCACTTATATTAAGAAATGGTGTATGTTTAGATTATTCGATAGCACTTTGGAAATGTTTAGATAGACTTGGTATTGAATGTAATGTTGTAAAAGGATTTGCTTTTGAACATCAAGAAAGAAATTCAGCAGTTATGTTTAATCATGCATGGAATCAAGTTAAAATTGAAGGAAAATGGTATAATGTTGATTTAACTTGGACAAAAACAATGGGAACAACAAAATTTTTACTTGTTAATGATGAAGATTTTACTATAAAAAAATCTCATAAAACTAGATTTAAAAGAGATGTTGCGAGATCACAAATAAGTAGAGATGATGTTAAAAGATTGGTTGTTAAGTATAGAACTTATAAAAATATTTTTAAAGAATTCGATAAAGGTAATAAAGAGTTAGAATTAAAATTTAGATAAAAAAGGATAGTATCTACTAAATGAGTAGATACTATTTTTGTTTTTTGGATAAAATAAAAATAAGCTTGCATTAAATTTTTTTATATGTGATAATTATTCTGTAAGTATATAAATTCAAAGGAGGAAAATTTAAAATGTCACAAAGATTTATTTTAAATGAAACATCTTATTTTGGTAGAGGTTCAAGAGTTGAACTAGCAAATGAAATTAAAACAAGAGGATATAAGAAAGTATTATTTGTTACAGACAAATCATTATTAGAATGTGGAGTTGCTTCAAAAGTAACAGAAGTTTTAACAGCTGGAGAAATTGAATATGCAATTTATTCAGATATTAAACCAAACCCAACAGTAAAAAATGTACAAGACGGAGTTAATGTTTGTAGAGAATATGGCGCTGACGTAATCGTTGCAGTTGGTGGTGGATCTGTTATGGATACAGCAAAAGGAATTTCAATAATAATGACAAATCCAGATAGATATGATGTAGTATCATTAGAAGGATTATCTAATACAGCTGTTAAAGGATTACCTATGATAGCACTTCCAACAACACATGGAACAGCTGCAGAAGTTACAATTAACTATGTTATTACAGATGAAGAAAGACAAGTTAAAATGGTATGCGTAGATCCAAATGATATACCAGTTTTAGCAATAGTAGATTCAGAATTAATGGAAACACTTCCAAAAGGAACAGCTGCTGCAACAGGACTTGATGCATTAACACATGCTGTTGAAGGATATATTACAAAAGGACATAACTTAATGGCTGATATGTTCCATATGAGAGCAATTGAACTTATCTTCGCTAACTTAGCAAAAGCTGTTAACGAAAAAGATACAGCTGCTATTGAAAATATGGCATTAGCTCAATATATGGCTGGTATGGGATTCTCAAATGTAGGACTTGGAATCGTTCACTCAATGGCTCACCAATTAGGTGCTGTTTATGATACACCACACGGAATTGCAAATGCAATTTTACTTCCAACAGTTATGAGATTTAACGGTGTTGTATGTGCTGATAGATTTAGAGAAATCATTAGTCATTTAGGAAGAACAGATGCATATGATATGAATGATCAAGATGTTATCAATACATTTGTATGGATGATTGAAGAATTATCAAGATCAGTTGGTGTAACACAAAGAGTTGCTGATGTTGGTGGAAAAGAAGAAGATATCGAAATGCTTGCTGATAAAGCAATGGCTGATGCTTGTAGACCAGGAAATCCAAGAGAAGTAACAAAAGAAGACTTCATTAGATTATACAAAGAAGCTATGTAATAAATAAAATAGTAATAAATAAGAAATCACTTCATATATTGTTATGAGGTGATTTTTTTGTTTTATATTAAAATGCTTAATAAAGAAGGGTTGAGTTTTAAAGAATTTATTAAAGTTAAATTCAAAAGGTATAGAGTTATTAAAGAAAATGAGATGCACATAATCGAACTTTTAGATTTAAAAGAAAAGTCGCTCAAGAGATTAAAAGCTTACTTAAAGGAAAATTGTGCTTTGAAAGTTTGCGTTTCGAATGAATTATTTTATGATGATTTTTTAGTGTTTTTATATGAGCAAAATATAAAAATTATAGATGGTAAGTGGCTTTTTAAAAATTTGGCAAAAGAGACTTTAGATTATATTGTGTATATGAAAAAATCTAAAATAGAAGATGAAGAGATAACTATACTTGTAAATTATCTTGATAAAACTATAGTACATTTTATAAAAGAATTAGCTGCAAAAGTAAAATGTTTAAATATTATAACTGAGAATGAAAGACAATTTAATAATACTAAGAATTATTTAAATAATGAGTATGGTATAATTTTAAATTTTTATAGTGATAATAGTAAAATAATTTCAAGAAGTTCTATCATTTTAAATTTTGATTATTCAGAAGATGAATTGAAGAAATTAAATATAAAAAATGATTCTATATTAGTTAATTTTAATAAAGTACTTTTTGACAAAAAGTGTTTTGATGGACTTTTGATTTGTGATTATGAAATAAACAGTAAAATTAAGTTTTCAAAAACCTTGGAAACCTTTGATTATAAGCAATTGTGCGAAAGTATAATTTATAAAAATACACTTCCTGAAAATATAAAAAAGCAGCTAGAAAAAGATAAAATAAAAATAAGAAAATTGAAAACGATAGAGGGTGAAATTAAAAAGAGTGATTACTTAAAAAATAATTCGCGAAAAATGCTAAATTCACTTGACAAAACGCAAAATTAATCTTATTATATTGGGGAACATTAAATAGCAAAAAAAGGAGGTCCTTAAGAGATGGGAGAAAAAGAATTTTTACTAACACAAGAAGGATACGATAATTTAGAAAGAGAATTAGAAAAATTAAAAACAGAAGTGAGATATGAAATCGCTGATAGAATAAAAGTTGCATTAGGATTTGGAGATTTATCAGAAAACTCAGAATATGATGAAGCTAAAAACGCTCAAGCTCAAAACGAAATTAAAATCGCTGAGTTAGAAGAAAAAATCAAATATGCAAAAATTATCGATGAATCTGAAATTGATACAGAAGTTGTTCAAGTAGGAAACATCGTTAAAGTATTAGATATTGAATTTAATGAAACAGTAGAATATACAATCGTTGGATCAACAGAAGTTGATGTTGTAGCTAACAAAATTTCAAACGAATCACCAATTGGTCAAGCATTATTAGGTAAAAAAAGAAATAATGTTGTAGAAGTTCAAGCTCCAGTTGGAATTATCAAATTAAAAATATTATCAATCAAAAAATAATTAAATAAATTTGGCTTAGGTAGGATATATGCAAAATCATATATCCTATTTTTTAGTAAAAAATAAAATTTTTAGGAGGTATTTTGTTATGAAAAGAATCAGAGTAGCAGGGCTAGTTGAAATGGAAGGTGGATATGCTTTAATGCATAGAATGAATGTAAAACCATCTTTAGACAATCCAAACAAACCACATGGTGAATACTATGTTTTCCCAGGTGGAGGATTAGAAGAAAATGATGAATCTTTAGAAGCGGGTGCAGCAAGAGAAATCCTAGAAGAATTTGGGATAGTAGTTGAAGTTAAAGAACAACTATATTTTAGAAATATCAAAGAAGATTTAGATGAATACTTATTCCGTTGTGTATATGTAAGTGGAAATCTAGGAACAGGTGAAGGTCCAGAATTCTCTGGAGATCCTAAATATGCAGATAGAGGTTCATATATTCCAACAATAGTTCCAAAAGAGAAAATGAAAGAAATTAGATTGTTACCAGAGGAATTTAGAGAGAAATTATTAAAAGATTTAAATCTTGAATAAAAAAGTGCAAAAATTATAAAAAAACTGCAAAAAAATAGTGTAAAAAAATCTAATTTGTGATAGAATGATAAAAAATATAAATTGGGCACTTATGTGCCCAAGAAAATTAAATAAAGGAGCAAAAAGATGATAGCCTATAAAAGAGTGTTATTAAAATTAAGCGGAGAAGCTTTAGCTGGAGAAGAAAAACATGGAATTAATCCTGAGGTTTTAGGAAGAATTTCAGATAAAATCAAAGAAATCGTTGATATGGGAGTACAAGTATCAATAGTTGTAGGAGGCGGAAACTTCTGGAGAGGAGCTAGAAACGGTCACTCTATGGATAGATCTACTGCTGACTATATGGGAATGCTTGCAACAGCTATGAATGGATTAGCGTTACAAGATGCTTTAGAAGCAAGAGGAATCTTTACAAGATTACAAACTGCAATTGAAATGAGAGAAGTTGCAGAACCATATATAAAAAGAAAAGCTGCAAAACATTTAGAAAGAGGAAGAGTAGTAATATTCTCATGTGGAACTGGTCATCCATTTTTCTCAACAGATACAGCTGCAGCATTAAGAGCTGTTGAAACAGAATCAGAAGTTATTTTACTTGCTAAAACAATTGATGGTGTATATTCAGCAGATCCAAAACTAGACCCAACAGCAACAAAATATGATGAAATATCATATAAAGATGTGCTTGCACAAGATTTAAAAGTAATGGACTCAACAGCAACAGCATTATGCAAAGACAATAACATGCCACTTTTAGTATTTGCTATTAGCGATCCAGAAAATATCGTTAGAGCAATTAAAGGTGAAAAAATAGGAACAATCGTTAAATAAAGAAAGGATGTAAATAAACATGGAATTATTAGACTTAGAACTAAGAATGCAAAAGACAATTGAAGTATTTGAAGGAAATTTATCAGAAATTAGAGCTGGAAGAGCTAACCCAGCAATATTAAATAAAATATCAGTTGAATATTATGGAGTTCCAACTCCAATCAACCAAGTAGCTGGAATTTCAGTTCCAGAAGCTAGAATGATAGTTATTCAACCATGGGATGCTAGTATATTAAAAGCAATTGAAAAAGCTATTTTAGCATCTGATATTGGATTAAATCCAAATAATGATGGAAAAGTTATTAGATTAAACTT
>JAZLBY010000059.1:0-56285 GCA_045613965.1 Candidatus Scatovivens sp. | reverse complement strand
TGTCCAACCTTCGCCAATCTCCACTGTTTTAGTTTCTTTGCTAACACTTCCAACATATTCTTCATTAACATAATCGCCTACTTCTATTAAGTCTATTATATTTGGACTATGTTTTATTATATATTCAGGTAATTTAGGAATATCTTTAAATATGTAATCAATATAATATCCTTCTTCTAATATGATTTTATTAAAAACATATCTATCATGTTGTTCTCTAATACATTTTGCAATAATTCCTTTTTTTGTTCTTATATAATCTCCTACTTTTATTTCTTCCATAATTTACCTACCTTTTAATTTATTTATAATTTTTTTATAAGCTCTTTTAAATATTCCATCTTTTTTTAGTTTTATAAATTCAATTGCTCCTGTTTCAGCATTAAAATTGCCTATTTTATATCTGTTTCCTAACATTTCTATAATTCCATCTTCTTCTTCTTCCATAACCTACTCCTTTATATCTTCTATCTCTATATTTAGTAACATCTTCCACATTTTCTTCTGTAACCAATTATATTTCTTCTCTGTCATTATACTTAGATTCTCTGTTACTTTCAATTTGCTTTTTGGTTCTATTTTATTTATGCACCATTCTGAACTTTTTAAATTTACTTCCATAATCTATTCCTTCCTTAATAAATCTAATTCAGCTATTTTTTCATTATAATATATTCCTACCCAAAGATTATCTTTCCATTCCCTATTTGTCATTATTTCTGTGTTTAATTCGATTAATTTTTGTGTATAATTTGTGTCTCTCATATCTGCTGAATTTGTTATTGTTTCTCTTACTACATCATATTCTACTTTAAATTTCTTATAATCTATAGGCTTAAACCCTAAAGTTATTAATTCTATTCCTAATGCTGTAAATCCTACAATTAAAAATCCTGCTGCTATAAGTTGCAAGTTCTCTGCATAAAACATATCACTCTCAAAAAAATAAGTTGATTTTGCAAATTGATTTATTTTCTTACTTTGTGATAATAACCAAAATCCTATAATTACTACTATTATTGCTATAATTAATAATATCATTTTATTTTTCCTCCTTTATTTTGCAATTTTTCCATTTTTCATAATATTCTTCTAATTCTTTTGCATCTATTGTTATAGATTTGTATAAATCATCTACAGTCATTGTTGTTTTGCAGCTTAATCCACTACATGGACACATGCTTACAAATGGTGCTAATACTCTTTTGCATATTGGACATTGCCAACCTTGTTGTACATAATCTATTTTATTTATTGTATAGTTTAAACTTTCTCCTGTTGTACTACTTGTTTTACTCATTCCATTCCCTCCAATCTCCTTCTAATAACCAATGTAATAAAAATGCTAATATTTCAAATGGTAGTAATACAATATCTGCTACTATTGTTAATATTGATACCAATATTACTCCTAAATAACTTATATAGCTCTCTACTTCAACTTTTTTCCAAAATGCTAATGTTATCATTCGTTTCACTCTCCTTATTTTGTATCAAATACAAGACTAAATTTTACATCAAAATCTAAATAATCTAATATTTTTTGCCATTCTTTTTCACTAATAATACCTCTGTCATATTTTTCTTGTAAATTATAGAAACATTGTTTTAAATATCTATGATTATGTTCAGGGTAATTACATAATTCAAAAGAAAATTTATCTTGCCAACAAAATTCATCTATTTCTTGATAATAAACCTTTTTATATTGTATATTTCTTTTATCTAGTTCTCTAACAACATTCTGAACATATTGTAAAAAATATTCTTTATTATACTCCATTACATAACTTACAAGTCTATGTTTTAATGTCCCTTTTTCCCATTGTCTTTTTATCGCTATACATTCTCGCCATTGACTTACTAACATTTTATTTGGTAACACTGGTATTAATTGATAATGCCACAATCTCATACTAATCTAACTCCTTTCCTAATTATAGCAATAGTAAAATGCTGTTGGTACAAATTTGCTTTCTTCTTTTTTATATATCTCTACATGGTTAAAATATTTATTCAATATTTTTTCTCTATCTGTTGGTAAATATAGCAAACAAGCCTTAAAGTCTTCTACTAATGCTTTACATTGTTTTTCAAATTCTTTTTCATTTACATAGCAATTCCAACCTATTGCTAGATTTGATATTGCTATTTCGCTTTCGTCCATCAAAAAAGATATTTTTTGTGGATATTTACCTACATAATAGTCATATCTCTCTTGATTATAGAAATTTACCAAATCTTCATCTACTCCAACATAGTCAATTTTACCTTCGCATAATTCTGATTGATAACCATAAGCACAACCTATATCAATAACTCTTTTAAATCCTTTTTTGATTGCAAAGTCTATCATAAAATTATAATTATTTAAGCTGCATTCAAGCAGATGGTCTATACTATCAATAGCTCTCATCATGTCATCTCTGCGACTTTTTAATACTTTAATTGCTCTTTTCATATCTCTTTTTCCCATAACTAATTCTCCTCACTCCATCTACTTTTTACTATTTTTTCTGTATTTTTTATAATAGTTTCTAAATCTTCTTCTGAAAATCCTTGCCTTAGCATAATTCCTTGCATCATAATCAGTATTGCATCGTTTTGTTTAATTATATGTTTATTTTGTTCAATTATATTATCTAATTTTTCTTCCATATTAACTAATTCTCCTTTATTTTTTTACTTTAAATATTCCATTATCTAAGTATTCTCTTGCCAAAACTGTTTCTACATCATTTTCTCCTATAATACAACCACCATGCAGATAAAAAATATAAGTATCATCATTATTGTATTCCTTTTGTACTAAGACTTTTCCATTGACCTTGTCTCTAGGGTGTATTATTACAGCTAATCTTTCATTATGTTCACAAATCTCACATTCAAACATAGTTTTATATTGTTCATCATATAAGAATGTTGCTTCTGCTTGAAATATTATTCCTTTACTGGTCCTACAATATTCTCCTTTTTTTATAATCTCTTCCATTTCAAACACCTCCATTTCTTTCTTAAACACCAAATTCTTTGTCTATTTTTTCTTTAATGTCATTAATCATTTCATCAATTGTTTCTGGCTCAATTCCCAGTTTATTTAGTATTACCCTATTCATCAGTTCATTTGCTGCATTTTGCTTTATTATTAGCAAGTTCTGGCTTCCTATAAAGTCTAGTTCCTCTTTAATTGTGTTTATTTTGTCCTCCATTTCATTTAGCTGAAGCTTTATTCCTAAATCCATTCCTCCCAACTCCTTTCTTGATTTGATACTCTTATCTTATAATAACTTTTTTCTTTTGTCAATACCTTTTTGAAAAATAATTAAAATAATTTTAATTCCAGTTAATGTAATTATGTAAATTATGTTTGTTTCTCTTACCAATTAAGACTTTCACAACTTTACGACTTTTATTAGTTGGAATATTTCTTTTAAAAAAAATTTTTTTCTATAAAAGTGAAAAGTGTGTTGTAAAAAAAAATATATCATTTTTATCATTTTTTACCATTTTTTTTCTCATAATTTTATCAAAAATAAATTTTCTTGTTAATTTTTCACTATTTTTTATTTTAGTCCTAGTTTATCATAAACAGCGTTTTTCAATACTTTTAGGGAGTTTTTTAGGGAGTTAGGGAGTTTTAAAAATAAAAACTCCCTGCCATTTTTCGTTGATATCATTAGTGTTAGGGAGCTTTTTTCAAAAAATACCCCCTCCTACTTCTTATATATATTTATATATATATTTTATTTTATTATATTTTATTTTATTAAACTTAAAGAAAAAAACCTCCCTTTCTCCCTATCCCTTGAGAGAGTAAGGCAAAACCCAGGGAGTTTTTAGGGAGTTAGGGAGAAAATGCCCTTTTTAGGGAGTTTTCCATTTTTTTCCATTTTTTATATTATATTTTTTTTCTTTTTCTCTCTTTACTTTTTTTGTCTCTTTTGATAAAATTTCTCTTAAAGAAATATTTTTAATGTTTTAATGTGAGGTGTTATTTAATATGTTTGATGATGATACAGAAATACTAGATAATGATGCTAAACCTTTTAAAATGGGTAGAAGAAATATCGGAGCTCTTCATGACAACAAACCTAAAACTGATAAAGACAGAGAAATCGCTAAAAAAGTTTTGAAATTTAATCTTGAAGTTATGAAAATGGGTATGGAAAAACCTAAGTCTGTCGAAGAACTTCAAAATAGATTTATCGATTACCTCTCTATGTGCTCTGAGGAAAGTTTGCCTCCTACTGTTGAAGGTCTCGCTCTTTGCTCAGGTTGGTGCAGAACGACTTTTTATGAAATTGAACAGGGTAAGTACAACGTTGAGTTCACGAACACTATAAAAAAAGCAAAGGATTATGTATGCAATTATGATGCTTCGATGGCGACTTTGAATAAGGTTAATGCACCAGTTTATATTTTCAGGGCTAAAAACTTCTATGACATGAAAGATGTACAAGAAATTCAAGCTGGACCAATTAGTGATGCTGCTAAACCAAATGATGAGAATGAAATTTTGAATGCAATGCCAGAATTACCTGAAAGTAGTTCCGCTTCTCTTATCGATTTAGGAAACATCGGCGACTTTCAGGAATAGCTACGACTTTTACGACTTTTGCCTACGACTTTGGGGTGTGTTTTAATTGGAAAAATTATACGACTTTTGCGACTTTACGACTTTTGCGACTTTTTGAAAAAATTTTTTTTCAAAATTTTGCTACGACTTTCGACTTTCGGGCTTTTTTTGAAATCTGGAAGCGGACCACCGACAAAAAAAATACCCACCCACCAGGGCAGGTTGTAACCTATTATGTAAACTGCACAAAATTAGTATTTTGTGCAATGTTTCGCAGAAAATCAACGATTTTTTAAAAATCAACTTGATTTTAAATCAATGAAAATCGATTTTAAGCCATTTTATTTTTTTAGAAATATACTTATATGTCTAAATCATAAAACGGCTTATTTTTGATTATTTGAGCAACAAAAAGAAGCGGCAAAATTAAGCATTTGACCGCTTCAATATACCAAATAAAAAGAAGGCTTGAACCTTCTTTTTATTTGCTACTTTTACACACTGCAAGGATTAAAAATCCTATAAATACAATTGGAAAGAATACCACGCCGCCTATTATGTAAAAGATATATTTTAATACTTTGAACCAATCCGCCCCGCTTCTTTCTTCTGCTGGCTCTTCTTTGAATTCCTGCAATTGTTTATGATATAAGTATTTATCATTTAACTTATAAGCCGCCTCTTCTTGTTTTAGTATTTTATAATAATTATCATTGAACACCTTCTCAATCTCTTTTTTGTTGCTGCAAAATTGGATTTTTGTTCCTGTGTACCCTTCTTTTTTTAGCTCCATAGTGCCAACCGCTCCAAATGTTGCTAGTATATCTTGCAAAATTTCGTTTTTTCGTTCTATGCTGTAAAACTCTATCGCATAAGTTACGCCTGCAATATCTAAATACCTGCGAAATTCTGTTTTGATTGCTTCTTTGATATCTTCCGCCAATCTCTCGGCGTTTTCTTTTTCTTCCTGTTTTCTTAGCTTTTCCGCTTCTTTTTGCTTTTGTATGCTGTTTTTCTCTTTTAGTGCTAGTTCAATATTTTTAGTGTTATCATTTAAGCCCACGGCTTCCACCTCCTAACCTGTTTTTTTATTATTTACTTATTACGCATGTGTTTTTCATGTCTTGATATGTTATTATACCATCAAATCCGTTTTGTTTTGCAAATTCTCTTATGTGTCTTGCTGTTGTTTGTGAGAATGCACCATAAATTCTTAATTGATTTTGAAATATACAAGCAACAATAGTATTATAACTTTTTAAATATAGACAATTTAAGTAAGTACCTGTATAAGCTTTTTTGTAAAAGCTTTGCCTTGCATCGTAACGAGCTTGTAACTCTTCTAAATTTTCAAGTTGTTCTGGTCTAACTCCATCGATTATTAATTTATTAATATTATTTTTTAATTTTTCCATATTTTCCACCTTTTAACCTTTCTATTTTTTAAACTTCTTCAATTGTTATTGTATCATCTGAATAAATAACTTCATTGTCTAAAACTTCAATAATTGCTTTGTTTTCATTTTCTGCTTTTATGATTTTATTGTAAATCTCACAGCCTGCACCATTTAATATTATTATTTTAAAATTTTTCATATTTTACACCCCTTTTATTTTAATATTACGCTGCAAATTGTATTTACTATTAATTGAATTATTGCAATTACTCCAAAAATTGCAGCCGTTCCAATTATTCCACCGATTAAAAGTTTAATATTTTTTATTAACTTTTTTTTCATCTCTTACGCCTCCGCTTCTTCTTCAAGTTCTTCTTTTAATTCTTCTATTGCTTCCCCTATAGCTTGCCCTAATACATAGCACCTGATGGTTACATCGCAGAATTCAGCCCCACGCTCTAAGGCTTCTCCATATTCTCCGCCGAATTCTTCAATTGCTTCTTTTAACAAGTCTAAATTGTGTGCGATGTATTCCTCTGCCTTATATGTGCTGAATGTGTAAGAGCCTGAGGCGTTACCTGTTACGCTGTCATCAATAAATAAATCATCATAAAGAGCATCTTGCTCTATTTCATCTCCTAGAATTTCTTCTTTTTCATATCTTTCTTTGATTGCTTCCTTAATGTCTTCTTTTACATTTTCAAAATAATTATAGTCCATATTAACCACCTTTTCCAGGGTTTCCCCTGCCTTTCTATTTTATAATTTTTTTATAATAAAAGTTTTTTGGAATGTTGCGGGGCTTTTTCTACTTTTACCAATAACACCATTACGCCGCTTCTTTTTCCTCTTCTTTTATTATAATAATTTTACCATGATTTTTTTAAAAAGTCAATGCTTTTATTAAAATTAAATATTACATTTTTGTTACAGAAATATTACAGAATTGTTACAAAAATATTACAAGAAAACAAGACAAAAACCACCACACCCAACACACCCCGCCCCCTATTTCGACAAAATCGACAGGGGCGGCGTAGTCAACCTCTCTTCCACCGAAAAACACAAAAATCAAAATGATACCACTATACCCCTCCCTAAAAACCTATAAAAATTTTTTTTAAAAAAATATAAAAAGGGGTTGACATTTTGATACCACTATGATATAAAATAAGAAGATGAGATACTAGATATCATCAAAAAAAAGAAACCCAACCTAAGTAAATATGTGAAACGAAAAAACGCATTTAATATCGCATGTTTACTCCTTTCTAGGTAAGAGATTACCAATGTTTTGAATACATTTACAAATCATTTGTTGTTGATTTGGTCTTAGCCAATCGGTATATTGTAGAGTAAGGGAATTCTAGTTACTCTTACAAATAATATTTAATATTTAGTATGTAGGGAAGTAAAGAAGGGTGTAGTAAGACTAGGGAGAGCTACCTAGCGACACAGAAACCTGTGCGAGAGTACCAATGAGGGCATGCTTTAATTGGTTGAGATGGGAATAAGTTATTACTTTCTTACATAGTGAGTATTAAGTGGTATGGAGGGAAAAGAGTGAATATAGTAGAAGAGTTGCTAAATGGGAAGTTAGAAGAAGATTGTGATAAGATATTAAGAATAAACATAAAAGGAACGAGCAAAACGATAAAAGCGATGAAGTACCATTTAAACGAGCTAGGGAAGATACATGATGAATTAGAGAGTGTAAGTGGAGTAGAGTTATTAGAAAGTTCGATGAAGAGTTTAGCGGCAACTATAATGGACCTAGAAGCGGAGATAGAGAGAACAAAAGAAATATTAAATAAAAACAAATAAGATAAATAAGGAGGAAATAGTTATGTATATAAAACCACAAAGGGAGACAAAAACATTAAATGAATGGGAGTTTGAGAAAGGAATAGAACTAAGACCAAGAAATAGACAAAAGATAACAAGAGATGGGAAGATAAGTGAAGGGAAGTTTAGAAGACTAATAAAATCAAACTACATAGTAGTAAAGACAGAAAAAGGATTAGAATATTTAGGGAGAATAAAATAATGATATATGTAGTAACAGGACCGATGTTTAGTGGAAAGAGTGGAAGGCTAATACAGATTGGCATGATGTATATACAAATAAACAAAGGAGTAAACTTACAATGTTTTAAGCCAAGTAAAGACAAGAGAGACAAGTCGTATATAAAGAGTAGGGAGACAGACATAAGAATAGAGGCAGATGTAGTAGAAAGATTTGAAGACATTGTAGGAAAATTAGAAGAAGCGACAAAAGTTATAATCATAGATGAAGCACAATTTATTGAAGGCGACTATATGCTGCTAGAAGACTTAAATAGAGCAGGTTACACGATATATGTAGGAGGATTAAGGACAACAAGTGAGCTAAAGCCTTTTGGGAAGATGTGTGAAATAATGGGAATAGCTGATGAAATAGAGCTGCTAAAGGCAAAATGTGAAAAATGTGGAGAAGCAGCAGAATATACAATGTGCAAGATAAAGAAAAATGGAGACACATTAGTCGGAGACAAAGATAAATATTACCCAATATGTAGAAAATGTTTAAATAAGGAGGAAAAAGGAATATGAGAAAATTTGAAAAAGTAAGTAGAATAGAAGGGGAGATTGAATTACCAAGAAGAAGTACAGCAAAAAGTGCAGGTTATGATTTTATAGTACCAGAAGACACAATATGTAAAAGCCATGAAATAACAATGGTAAAGAGTGGTGTAAAAGCAATATTCCCAGATAATGAAACATTATTGTTATTCAATAGAAGTTCTAATCCAAAGAAAAAAGGACTTATTATCTTAAATGGAGTTGGGGTAGTTGATGCAGACTATTATAACAACGAAGATAATGAAGGGGAAATAGCAGGATTGTTCTATAATATGAGAGATGAAGACATTGTACTTAAAGCAGGAGAAAAAATGATGCAAGGAATATTTGTAGAATATGGCACAACAGAAGATGATGCAGCAGATGGAGAAAGAACTGGAGGCTTTGGAAGCACAGGAAAATAAAAAAGATTAGTAACTAGGTCTCATGTAGACTTAGTTGCGTATATGCTCCTATAGCTCAGTTGGTAGAGCAATCGCCTTGTAAGCGATAGGTCATCTGTTCAAGCCAGATTAGGAGCTCCATTAATTATTTTAAAGTTTTGGGAGGTCAAAAGTATGGTAGAAATAGGAATGCCAGTAAAAGTAATAAGACCTTACAAAAATGGAGAAACAAGAGAGAAAATAATACGAACACAAAACGCCATTGTTGTAGGTATATATAAGAATTTTATATTGGTGCAATTTGAGAAAGGCTATAAAGAGTGTTGTAGAATAAATGAATTATGGTATAAACATGTAGAAGGGGAAGAATATTATGGATATAAAAATACGAACTAAAACAGGAGTGTCTTTAGTTGATTGTACTAGAAAGAATATATCTTTATATGGTCAAAAAGCAACAGGAGAATTAAATAGTATTGTTGCTATAGGAGATAGAATGGAAGTTGTACAATTAGGAGAATATGAAACAGAAGAAAGAGCAATGGAAGTTTTAAATGTATTAGAAGCAGTAATAGATAGAGCATTAAAAACTAAAGAAACTGGAATAGTTATAAAAATGCCACAATAGATATTGAAAAGTCAAAGGGTTTATGATAATATAAAGGAGAGATAAAATGGCTAGAGAAAATAAAGAAAAACTAGGGAAAACAATAAGATTTAGTGTTAGACTTCCATATTATCAACATCAATGGCTTAAGGCAAGAAGTGAAAGCACAAGGGGAACTAACAATTTTGAAAGTATGAACGAGATAATATCGAAAGCTGTAAAAGAATATATGGGGCTAGCTGATTAGGCTAGTCTTGTTTTGTAGGAGGCACAAATGGAAGAAAATAGAGATATTAACCAGATAAACTCTAATATAAATTTACTTAGGACACAATTACAAGAAAAAATGCCAAATTTACTAAGAGCACAGAAGTTAAATTTGTTAAGAGATTATTTAGGAGAAATAGAAAAAGAAGAAGACAAAGTAAAATATGATATGTTTAAAGACAACCTTGTTTATACTGAAAGCTTGAAAATTTCGATATTTTTAATACAAGAACTAGAAAATTTGATAAAAAAAGAGGAATTATTAGAAAATAAGATAAAATTAAACGAAATAATGAAGCAAAATTACTATTATTTAGCAAGATATTTATATTCTTACTTTGCAATAGCACTAGAATTTGGAATAGAGAAGGAAAAACAATTTTTAGCACCAAGAACTTGTGTATTATATTATGTGAATTGGGAACTAACTAAGTTTTATTATAAAGAAAGAGCAGTAATGACAATATCAATGCCACAAGGAACAGGCAAAACAGAGGCAGGAAAGAGATTTATGGCATGGGCAATAGGTAAAAATCCAGATTTACCTAAAATGATGGTATCATATTCTGCAAATATAGCAAAAGATAAGTTTTACAATGGAGTAATGACATTAATAGAAGATGAAAACGAGAATTATCAAAAGATATTCCCAAAATTAGAAATAACATATAAGAGTGCTGACACAATGTCTCTTGATTGTAGAAATGATGGGAAAAAGAGCAAACATTCAGAATATACATTGTATTGTGCAGGATTTGATGGTTCAATCACAGGTAGAACTAGAGCACATGACATATTGTATGTAGATGACTTGGTAAAGAACATAGAAGAAGCAAGTAATAAAGATGTAATGGATAAGAAATGGGAGGAATTCACAGGTACTCTTAAAAAGCGTATGCAGGGTAGATGCAAGCTGCTTTTAATTGGAACAATATTTAGTATAAATGACCCATTAAGCAGAATTATTGAGTATTATAGAAAAACTGCACCACAAAGAATAAAAGTAATTAAAATACCTGGTCTAAATGAGAAAAACGAGAGCAATTTCAATTATAAATATGGATTTGCAATAACTACGGAGATGTTTTTGGAAGATAAAGACTTAATGGACACAGTAAGTTTTGAGTGTTTAATACAACAACACCCAATTGAGAGACTAGGAATATTATTTAGTGAAGATGAAATGAATAAATATGAGCAATATGATGATGAAAAAGAATTTGTAAGGAATGTAGCTGCAGTCGATGTAGCTTGGGGTGGCGGAGATGATTTATCAATGCCAATATGTAGTGAATATAAAAATGGGGATTGTCCTTTAATAGATGTTTATGTAAGCAAAGATAAAAAAGAAGAAACAATCCCAATGGTAGTAAATAAAATAATAGAATATCACATAACACATTGCCATTTTGAAGCAAACAATGGTGGAGATATGTATGCAGAAGCAGTAAAAGAAGAACTAAAGAAAAAAGGAATAACATGGTGTGCAATAACTTGTAGCAAAGCTCCAACAACAAAGAGTAAATTAGATAGAATACTTGCATCAGTAGGATTTATAACAGGAGCACAAAGAAGCCAATACAGACTGATGATTAAGAAAAGACTAATGATAAAAAATAATATGATGTACAATTATTTCTTAGACATGTTGTTTAAATTTAGCCAAACAGAGAAAGTACAAGGAAAACAACATGATGATATTCCAGATAGCTTAGCTAGTTTAGCTCAAAATGTTCTAGGTTGCAAAAGCACTATGGGAGAAGTACATAGCAACCATAGTAGAGAAGAACTTGGAATTTAGTATTGACAAAATAAAGATTATCAAGTAGAATTGGAAGTGGTAGCATTAGTATTATTGTTATACACATTAACTAATTCCGAGGAGTATGTACGATATTTTATTGGACATACTCTTTTTTTGCAATTTTTAATCAAAAAAGTATTGACAAATCAATACAAGTCAAGTATATTTAATATGAGGGAAAATAATATGAAAAATACAATTTTTTGCCCAATTTGCCATAAAATAATTGGCAAAGTTGAAGAAAATGGGGAAATGAAAAAAGTTTATCTATGGTGCAGAAGATGTAAAAAAGAAATATATATAGATAACGCAAAAGATTTTAAAAATAAGCCTGAGAGCTAATAATAACAATGCCAGAGAGCATAACTATAATAGGTTTTATAGTCGTGCTTTTTTTATATTTAAGAGGTGGGAGATTTGATAGGTCAAGGTAGAAGAAAAATAATAATTGATAAAGAAATAAATAAAGATACTATAATTGATGTTTTAAATGAAGCTTGGAGCTATCATAGAGAAAATGTTAGAGATATGAAGTACCTTATAGATTATTATAAAGGACAACAAGACATATCAAAGAGAAATCCTGCTTATGCTTCTGGAATAAACAATAAAATTACAGTAAATTATGCTTATTCTAGCATAAGAGATTTAGTAGGTTATACTTTTGGAAAGCCTACACAAATAATTCAAAGAAAAACAAAATATAAAAAAGATATAGAAAAAATTGCAGATATAATGGAATATGAAAATTCAAGTACAGTAGACAATGAAGTTGCTACAATGGCTGCAATCACAGGCATTGGTTATATTTGCACATTACCTACAGAAGAATTGTATTCTGACTATATGCCAGATATTCCTTTAAAAATAAATAGTTTAGATATTTTATCAACATTTATTATACAATCAGCTAAAATGGGAAATCCAGATATATTAAGCTGTACATATTACACAGATAAAATAAACACATACTTCTTATGCTTTACAGATACAGAAATCTATAGAATTACTTGCAAAGGAAATAACTCTTTAAGTAATCAAGCAGAATTAATAGAAGTAGATGTAAACCCTCTAGGTTTAAATCCTATTATAATGGTCCAAAACAATAATTTCCTAATGGGAGATTTTGAAACAGCCATTAGCGTATTAAATGCTTTAAATCAAATCGCTTCTGATAGCGTAAATGATGTAGAAAATGTTATAAAAAGCTTACTTGTAATAATAAATGCTGAATTAAATGATAATACAGCAGAAAAAATAAAGAAAAATAGAATATTAGAAATAGTAGGAAACATAGGACAAAATGTAGATGCAAAATTCATATACCAACAGCTAGATGCTATGGGAATTGAAAATTTGCGTGAATATTTTGAAGAAGCATATAAAACAATAATAGGAATACCAGACAGAAAGACTAGAGGCGGTGGCGGTGGAGACACAGGCGATGCTGTTAAATTAAGAGATGGCTGGGCTGATATTGAAATCGTTGCTAGAATTAAAGAAAACTATTTCAAAATTGCTAAGAAAAAACAATTAGCAGTAATAATTACAATATTGCAAAAATTAAATTTAATAAACAATTCAATAAAAACTATTGATATGGATATTAAGTTTAGTAGAAATAAAAATGACAATTTACAATCAAAAGCTCAAAGCTATGCTACTTTAGTTGGAACAAAGACAATAACGCCAGAAGATGCTTTAACTATTGCAGATATGACTACAGATAGTGTAGAAATTGCAGCAAAAGGTAAAAAATATTGGGAAGATGAAGCAAAAGAAAGTCAAACCCAAACAACTAATGTTAATGAAAGTGGAAATGACTTAAATAACAATAAAAAAGTCGTTGAAACTTCAAAATAAATGCTATTGGTCAGAGAAGACCTATAATCTCTAGCAAGAAAAATTGCCTTGTCATTGGGGCTATATCAATGAATATCTGTTGGTCAGGGAAGACCTATAATCGCCAGAGAATGAAAGGAGTACCATTATGGAAGAAGAATTAAAACAACTACTAGGAGAAAATTATCATGAAGGAATGACAGCAGCTGAAGTACAAGAATTTTTCCAAAAAGCAGGAGAAAAGTCTGTATTAGAAAGCGGAAACTATGTAAACAAACAAATGGCAGAAGCTGAAAAAAATAAGCTTCAAAAGCAAATTGAAGAAAAAGAAAATGCTTTAAAAGCTAAAATGACAGATGAAGAAAAACAAGCTTTAGCACAAGCTGCTAAAGACAAAGAATTGCAAGATTTAAAAGAACAACTTGCAAAGAGTATATTATCTGGAAATAGTAATAAAGCTTTTGGATTAACAGCTGAAGCTAGACAAAATGCAAACATCAAAGATGATGATGCAGAATTCACAAGTTTCTTAGAAAAGATTGTAAGTGATGATGAAACAAAAACAACAGAAGTAAGTTCTTACATAAACAAAATTGTCAAAGCAGCTTACGAAAAAGGTCAAGCTGATGCAACAAAGCAAAAAATGGCAAATATGGGAAACTTCAAGAAGAATGAAAACAATGACGCTAATGGAAATGATGGCAGTCTAGGACAAAGACTTGCAAAAAGTAATAGAATAGAAAATGCCAAAAATCCATATTTTAAAATATAATAAAGGAGGAAAATAACATGGCAAACATGGTAAAAACAAATACTTATGGTGCACCACAAAAACAAATACTTGTAGCTGATGAAACAGCCGTAACATTTGGTGCACAAATTGGAAACGCAGGTGTTAGTGCTGATGCTAACGGAAGAAAAATATTAAAAGCTGGAACTCCAGTATATGGAAGTCTATTAGACAGAGATACAGCATTTGTTAAAGCTTCAACAACTGAAGGAGTATCAAATGCTAATGCAGTTCTATTACATGATGTAGATGTAACTGCAGGAGATGAAAATGGAACAATAATTTCAGTAGGACATATTGATAAATTAAAACTTGATAGCGATGTTCAAGCATTAATTACAACAGAAGCTATTACTGCTCTAAAAGCAGAAGGAATTAAATTTATCAGTGGAAGTGCTGTATAGAAGGAGGAAAGAAATATGAATACAATATTTGATTATGTAGTTGCACAAGAAATTGCAGCTTATTGGGAAACAAGACAAGCTGAACAAGGAATGCCTCCATACTTAGGAGATGTATTATTCCCATCAGAACAACAATTAGGTTTAGACCTAAGCTATATTAAAGGTGCAAAAGGAATGCCAGTTGAATTAAACTTATCTGCTTTTGATGCAAAAGCAATCAAGAAAAACAGAATTGGCTTCACAGAAGTAAAAACAAGAATGCCTTTCTTCAAAAACTCTATGTCAATAGATGAAGAATTAAGACAAAAACTATTAATAGCAATCCAAGCAGGAAATAGACAATATATAGATAAAATATTATCTAACATATTCCAAGATACAGCTGTACTTATCGAAGATGCAGCAGTAACAAGAGAAAAAATGAGAATGCAATTAATCTCAACAGGAACAATTGTTATGGCTAACAATGGTCAAGAATATAATTACGATTATAACTTACCAGTAAGTCATAAAGTTACTCCATCAATAACTTGGGATAATGCAAACTCTGACCCAATCGGAGATATCATTGCATGGCAAGATATTATAGAAGCAGAAGGATATGGTAGACCAACAAGAGCTATCACATCAAGAAAAGTTCTAAGAGATTTAATGAAAAACTCTAGCATCAAAAATGCAGTATATGTATTCTCACAAGGAACAGTAGCATTAAATGAAAATGCTTTAAGAGCTTACATCGCTGACCAAACAGGTGTAACAATTGAAGTATATGAAAAGAAATATAAAGCATTAGATGGAACAGTTACAAGATTTATAGCAGAAGACTTATTCATCTTAATCCCAGATGGAGAATTAGGAAAAACAGTTTTCGGAACAACTCCAGAAGAAGCAGATTTAATGAATTCTGACAATGCAAAAGTTTCAATAGTAGATACAGGTGTAGCTGTTACAACAACAGAATTAGTTGACCCAGTATCAGTAGAAACTAAAGTATCTCAAATTTGTATGCCTTCATTTGAAGCAGCAGACCAAATTATAATTGCTGATGTAATCTAGGAAAGGAGGACTTTCTTATGATACAAATAAAGAAAGGTTCACAAGTTCTAACAGTTTCAAAATGTACTTATGAAGACATGTTTAAGAAACTAGGTTATCAAGTAATAAATAATTCAGAAGAAGCTAAAAAAGCTTCTTCTGATAAAAAAATAATTGATAATAAAGAAGAAAAATTAATTAAAGAAGAAAAAGATAAAAACAAAGAAATAGAAAAAGAAGATGTTGTAACATCTGAAAGCTTAAATGTAAATATAATAGGCGAAAATATAGAAAATTTTGCAGATGATAATAAAAAAGAAAAAACTATAATGGAAAAAGCATTAGAAAATAAATCATCTTCAAAAAGAAAGTAGGTTATTATGCTTTACACAAGAAATAAAAAAATATATGTAAGAGTTTCTGAAAAGTTTATACCAGTAAACATAAAAAAAGATAAAAACGGAGAATATAATGTTGTTACTACAGATGATGAAATAATCGAAGTGTATGGAAACGCAGATACATTCTCTGAAATATCAATAGATGAAGCTTATGAAATGTTATCAGAAAAAAGCTTTGGTTTAAGAAATAAAAAACTAGATGATGAAAAGTTAGGAAAGTAAGTAGGTGCTATTTATGGCAAGTTTTAATGTTGAAGATGAAAAGAACGAAGAAATTATAACTAAATACCCAAATATAGCTGAATTAGCTGCAACATTAAAAAGGAAATGTGTTGCTAGAGGTTTTAATATTGATAACGACACAGCAGTAGATGAAGTATTAGATGCTATATCTGCTGTAAATGAAAGAAGAAGATTTGTACCTACAGAAGAAACCTTATTTGAAGAAAAGTACAATAGTTTAATAGTAAGACTTGCTATATGTGCTATTTCTAAATATGGAGCAGAAGGTCAAACTTCTCATAGTGAAAATGGTATTAGCAGAGGTTATGATGGAGGTTCTACATATCCTAAAGCACTTTTACAAGAGATAGTACCTTTAGCTGGAAGCCCTAATATGTAGGAGGTATAGTTATGACTACTCTTAAAAGAAATAAAAGAAAATTATATTTATGTAAAAAATACATAGAAAATAATATTACTAAATATGAAGAACCAGTAATTATACTAACAGATTACCAACCTATAAGTAGTACAGGAGAAATAATTTCGATAGGACCTGAATATACTCAATATTTAAAAATAGAAGATATAATTGAAGTTGGAGAAAACTTTTCTAATGGAGATAGATGCTATGTATATGTAAATCCACCAGAAAATCACAATCCATTATGTGAAGATGCAGATTTTTATGTTGATGGAAATCCAATAAATACTCTTAATAGTTCTAAAATATCTCTTAAAAGACTAACAGGAGATGGTCAAAATGAAAACTATTAAAACAAAATTATCTCAATCTGGAATTAAAGAATTAAAAGAAAAAGTAATCAATCTATCTAAAAATCTTGAAGAAGCTGAACAGCTAGTAAAAGAAGATATGGCTAGTTTAGTAGAAACACAAATACAAAACAATTATGCAGCTAGTCCTTATACAGATGGTAATGATGATGTTGCTTTTTTTAAGGAAAAAAAAGATAAAAAGATAATAGTTGGAGTTAGAGGCACACAAGTTTTATATAGAGAGTTTGGTACAGGTACAGAAGGTTTAAATGCACCACACCCTATGAAAAACGAGTTTGGTCTTAAAGGATATAATACTGGAGAAAAAATAAAAGTAAACTCTAAAAATGGAGAACTTTATTGGGTATACAAAGATAAAAGTGGAAACCCAGTATACACACAAGGTATTCCAGCAGGAAAAGAAGTATTCAATGCAGCCGTAATTTTAAAAGGCAAAAAAATATCAATTATTAAAAAGAGAGTAGGCGATGCTTTATCGAAACTTTAATATCACAAATAAAACAAGATTTACAAACTGAATTTTCTTCAAGCATTTATGTAGATAAAAGTTTTAATTTCATAAAACCAGAAGATTATGATGATACAAAAGATTATAAATTAGATAATTATATAAATACTATAATTAAAGGTATATATGATGAAAATCCACCTGTAAAGTACCCAATGATAACAATATTTGAATTAGATAATAGCGAAAATGAAAGATTTTCTACTGCTGATGGCGAGAAAGTTTCAAGTTTAAGTTATCAAATTGATTGTTATAGTAGAAATACAGAAGTTATGCAAGCTACAGAAAGTGCTATGCTAATGGGAAGAGTAGTCAATAAAGTTTTAGGTGGACCAAATTATAAGATGACAAGAATTGGAACACCAGTACTAATGCCTTTAGTACAAGATAAAACAGTAATTAAGTATTCGTTAAGATATACTTGTGTATTAGAACTAGACACTAATACAATATATAAAAATTAAAGGAGGAATTTATTATGGCAATAAATTTAAGTACCGCAGGTATTCATTTAAAATATGCTGTTGAGGCAACAGCAGGAACAAGACCAACAGCAGCTGCTGATTACACAGATTTAACAGGAGTAAAATCAACTCCAAACCTAAACCCAAGCCCAGACACACTAGAAACAACAACATTAAACGAAACAGAATATAAAACATATATTGATGGTTTAAAAGATTTAGGTGGAGCATTAGAGTTTACATTCAACTTAACACAAGAATTAGTAACAACTTGGGAAGCTTTAATGACAGCTTATGCAACAGCAAAAGCATCTGGAAAAGCAGTATGGTTCTTAATTGATATTCCAGGATTAACAAATGGTTTATATTTCCCTGGAAATCCATCAGATATGGGAATACCAGAAACAGAAGTAAATAGTGTATTAGAAATAACAAACTATATTACTCCAACTGGTGCACCAGTAAGAGCTGCAAAACCAACAGCTTAGAAATAATTGAATAAAGAAAGGAATAAAAGGAAATGAGTAAAAAAATAGAGTTTAAATATGAGGGCAAAGAATATGTGTTAGAATATAACAGAAAAGCCGTTGAGTTTATGGAAAGACAAGGATTTGTAATTTCCGAACTTGCCACAAAACCAATGTTAATGTTACCAATGGCTTTTGAAGGATTGTTTTTCAAAAATCATAAAAATATACAAAAATCACAAGTTGATAAAATTTATGATAAATTTGAAAATAAACAAGCATTAATTCAAACAATAGCAGAAATGTTAAATGAAACATATAGTAGTTTACAAGATGACCCAGAAGATAACGAGGGAAACATCGACTGGAAGGTAGTTTAGAAGATAAATACAAAAAGGTAGAGTATGCCTTCCTTACTGATACTTTTAAAGAATTATGTCCATTCTTTCTTTCAATAGGTTGTACTTATGAAGAATTTTGGTATGGAGATTTAGAAATAGCAAAAATGTATCTAAAAGCATATCGAATGAAAATGGAAAGAGAAACACAAATACAAGAATGGCATATGTGGAAACAAGGCGTGTATGTATACGAGGCATTATGTGATGTATCTCCTATATTACACGCTTTTTCTAAAAAAGGTACAAAACCTCTACCTTATCCAACTAAACCATATGGAATGGAAAAAGATAAGGAAAAAACTGAAGAAGAGAAAAAACAAGAGGCTGAAAATGAAAGACTTAAAGCTATTTTGAACTTTAATGCTTGGGAAAAAGCCACAAGAAAACATTTTGAAAAAGAGGCAGGTGGTAAATTAGATGGAAACAACGATAGATAGTGTAGTTGTTGAAATAGAGAGTAATGCAGACAAATCTAGCAATAGCTTAAATTCATTAGTGAAAACTCTTGATACTTTATCTAGGAGTTTAGGAACACCTACATCTAAATTAGAAAATCTAAGCAAAAGCATAAAAGAAATAAGCGATAGTATAAAATCAATAGGAACTATAGATACTAGCGGAATAAAGAACATTGCAGAAGGTTTTAAACCTTTACAAGAAATAGGAAAAGTTAACAATTTAAAAAATGTATTAGAACAACTTGAAAGAATACCTGAAATTACTGCTAGATTAGATAGTACAACGATAGAAGAATTTGGAAATAAAATTGAAGAATTGACTAGAAAATTAGAACCATTATCTAAAAACCTATTAAGCGTAGGAAATGTTTTGAACAATTTACCTGGACAGTTAAATCAAGTTTCTAGCTCTGTGTCTAAAGTAAATAATGCAGCTGCTAAAACTAGCAAATTCAATTATTTTGTATCAAGTTTAAGTAAATTAGCTAGTGTAACTGCAATAATTGGAGGACTTAGAGCTTTAACAAACACTATTGGAAGTGCAATTAACAAAAGTAATGAATATATAGAAAACTTAAATCTATTCTATGTTTCTATGGGAAAAACTGCTGATAAGGCAAAAGAATTTGCTGAAAATTTTAGCGATGTACTAGGAGTAGACCCATCAAATGTTATGCGTTATATGGGTATGTTCAATACTTTAGCAGAAGGTTTTGGAATATCTAGTGAAAAAGCTTATATTATGAGTAAAAATTTAACTCAATTATCTTACGATATGAGTTCTTTCTTAAATATACCAATAGACCAAGCTATGCAAAAAATCAAATCTGGTTTTTCTGGAGAGATTGAACCAATGAGAGCAGTTGGTGTTGCACTAGACCAAGCTACATTACAAGAAACAGCTTATAGATTAGGAATAGAACAAAGCGTAGCAACAATGACAAGAGCTCAAAAAACTCAATTGTTATATTATCAAATGATGTCAAGAACAACTACAATGCAAGGAGATATGGCTAGAACATTATTACAACCAGCAAACGCAATAAGAGTATTGAAAGAACAATTCACATTACTTGCAAGAGCGATAGGAAACATATTTATTCCAGCATTAACAGCAGCAATACCTTATGTTATGGTTCTTACTAAATGGCTAACAGCATTAGCACAAAGTATAGCTAATTTATTTGGATTTGAACTTCCAACAATAGATACTTCAGGATTAAGTGCTGCAGTATCAGGATTAGAAGATGTTGAAGATGCTGCAAGTGGAGCAACAAAAGAATTAAAGAAAATGTTAGCACCATTTGATGAATTAAATGTTATAGATTTTGATAAAGGCTCATCTGGAGGAGGAGCTGGAGGAGGAGCTGGAGCAGGAGATTTAGATATTCCTCTATTGGAATATGATGCTTTATCAAATGCTTTAAACCAAAATTTAGATGCAGTAGAAGCAAAATTAAAAGGAATATTACCTGTATTAGCAATGCTTGCAACTGCTATAGGAGCTATAAAATTGTTAAGCATCGTTAATAATTTAACTCAATTAGGCAAATCAATAGGATTTGCAAGCTCAACTATGACAACTTTAAATACAGTAGCAAGTATATTAAAAGGAACTATAGCATTACTTGCAGGTGCAATAATTGGATTTACTCTAGGAGGATTTATTGATTGGTTAACTAATGGAAATACTACAATGGCAGAAACAATAAAAATTGCATTAGAACTTACAGCAGCTATAGGTGGAATTGCTTTAATATGCACAGGTGCATTTATACCTGGACTTATGTTATTAGGTGGGGCATTAGGATTAGTAATAGAAGATTTTACAAAAGGATATCAAGAAGTAGATGTGTTTAGAGGAGCTTCTGAACAAACTACTGAAGCATTAAAAGAAACTTATTCTGCATTAGAAAGTACTAATGAAATTTTATCTAAAATGGAATGGCATTACATTTCTCCTTCTGAAGAAGATATAGCTACTTTAAAAAGTAATTTTGCAACAATAATTCAAGAATACATAAATCTAGAAACTGAACAATATAATCAACAAAAAAGAGCAATAGAAAACAATACTACTTTGAGAGAAGAAGAAAAAAATGAAATGCTTAGAATTTTAGCAGAAAGTTATTCAGAAAGAATAAATGAAGCTAAAAAAGATGAGAAAAAATATAATGAAGAATTAGAAGCTTTAAGAAATGCAAATGCAGAAGATTATGCTAAACATCTTCAAAATTTGGAAGACCTTGATAATAAATATCAAATTGCGAGCACAAATATAGCTAGTAAAAATGAAAAAGAACGAAAAGATATAATGGACGATTATGGTCAACAAAAAGAAAATATTAGTAAGAAACAAGCAAGTGATTTATTAACAAGAAGTATTAATTTAAAAAATGAAACAATAAAAAATGCAAAAGAACAATATGAAAGTTTAATTAATACAGCTCAAAATGAATATGATGAAATAATGAAAAACAAAGATAAGTTAAGTGGAGAGCAAATTCTTTTAGCAGAAAAAACAAGAGATGTTGTTGTTGAAAGTGCAAAAAAACAATTATCTGAAACAATGGCAGCAGCAGAACAACAACATTTAGATTTAGTTCAAGAAATGAAAAAACAAAAATCCGATATTTTCAATGAAGTAGATGCTAGTACAGGAGAACAATTAGGAGCTTGGCAAAAATTGTGGAGAGACATTCTAACTGGAATGGGAAATAATGGAACAGAAATAATGCTAAGGAATAAAGAAATTGCTGCAAATTATGAAGGAACTTTTACAAGCGTTGACAATTATATTGAGCATACAAAAAATGTAATAGCTGGACTTAATAATGCAACACAAGACACAACAGACACATTAAATAAACTTTCAGATACATATGTTCCAATTAATATCGATACAAGTGATGTAGATAGTTTAAATCGAAAATTGAGTGATACAGGCTATTATTTACAAAGCTTAAATAGAAGTTATAATGCAAGAATAACAGTATCAACTCCGAATGTTTCTCAATATGCTACAGGTGGTTTTCCAACAGAAGGCGAAGCATTTATAGCTAGAGAAGATGGACCTGAGCTTATAGGTAGAATAGGAAATAGAACAGCAGTAGCAAACAACGACCAAATTATTGCAGGTATTACACAAGGTGTTAGTGCAGGTGTATCACAAGCAATGAGTGGTGGAAACAAAAATCAACCAGTAAATGTATATATTGGAAATAAAAAAGTATATTCTGGCTATGGAGAATATGCAAATACAGAAAACAATATGTATGGAAAGAATGTAATAAGAGTATAGGAGGAGAATATGAGCAATTTTAATGGATATTATATGAAAATAGGCAATTGTACTTTTAATTCTCCTGCTTTACAAAGGGAAGGATATGAAGTACAACCACACTTAGAACAAGTAACAGATACAGGTCGTGTAGCAAGTGGGAAATTAATTATAAAACAATTACCACATAGACCTACAAAATTAGTTATTCAATTTCCTGTTATGACACCAGAACAATTTAGAGTTTATTATGCAGTTTTAGACAGCATGTTTTTATCAGTAGAATATTATAATGAAGATTATGACAGATATGAAACAGGAACTTTCTATCATACAGACTTAAAATATAAACCAATAATATATGGAGGTCAAAGAATGATAGATTTTCAACAATTTAGTTTAATAGAACATTAAAGAAAGGAGAAAGTTTAGATGTATACAATTTATCAAAAGACAGATGAAGGACTTTCTCCTTTATCTGATGCTCAAACAATAGCAAGAGTAAAACAAGAATTTAAAACAGGAATAACATATGCTTTTATTAAGGTTTTAAACACAGAAATTATACTTACACAAGATGATTATATAAAAGATATAGAACTTAGCGAATTAAGATTTGTTCCAGAAGAAGGAATTTTTGGACAATGTGTTGCTAAAAAAGTAGAAATAAACTTAAATAATGAAGATATGGGGATTTCTCTTGAAGACCAAGATATAGAAGTGTATATAGGAGTTAAATTAGCTGAAGAAGTAGATGAAGAAATTGTTATAAATGAATATTATATAAAATATGGAACATATATAATTCAGCACCCTGAAAATGAAACCACAAATGATAATACAACATTTGTTGGATTAGATTATATGATAAGATTTAATCAAACATATAATGATGAAATACAATACCCTTGTACTTTAAGACAATTAGCAGAAAATATATGTTCACAATTAGGAATAGAATTAGCAGCAGAAAATTTTAGAAATGAAGATTTTGTTGTAGTTGACAATCAATTTGTTAATGGAGAAACATTTAGAAATGTATTACAAGGAATAGCACTTTCTGCATTTTCTTGGGCAAGAATAGATGAAGAAAATGTTTTACATTTTGATTTAGGGATTGTAAATGATGTAACAGAAGAAATAGATTATGATAATTATTACAATCTAAATACTGCTGAACTTTCTTATGGACCTATAAACAGAATAATAATTAGAGAAAGTGAAGCAGAAGGAGAAAATGTAACTTTAGAAGATGCTGAAAGTATTGAACAATATGGAGCAACAGAATTAGTAATAGTTGACAATCCTTTTGCATATACACAAGAAAAAAGAGAACAATTAATACAAGCAGGAACAGAATTATATGGATTTACATATATGCCAGTAAATGATGTATCTTTAATTGGATATGCTTATCTTAATTGCAAAGACAAAATAAGATTTAAAACAATGCAAGATGAATACTTTGTAACATATTTATTTAATCATATTATAACATATAATGGAGCTACATTAGATGAAGTACAAACACCAGCATTAACTAAAACTGAAACATTATATAGATATATTCCAGAAGTAACACAAGAAATAAGAAATACTCAAATAATTGTTGATAAACAAAATCAAACAATACAAAGTGTTGTACAATTAACTAATGAAAATGGAGAAAAAATAACAAGAGTAGAACAAGATTTAGAAGGATATAAACTTGAAGTAAAAGATACTACAGATGATTTACAAGATGAAATAACTGAAGTAAAAACAACATTAGAAGGAATAATTACAGACAAAACAGTTATAGGTGGACAAAACTTAATTAAAAACTCTGTTGGTTATTTTGGAAATGAATATTGGCAAATAGATGAAGAACATGAAGGAAATGTAATAGGAAATACATCTACAGAAGTAAAACAAAATGGTATTTCTGGAAGTGCATTAGAATTAAAAAATGAGACAATATACCAAAATATAACTGAAATAAAAAATGGAGAATATTATTTATCTCTTATATACAAAAAAATAATAAGTAGTGCAACATGTACTTTAAAAATAAATGAAACTGAAATATCTTTAAATGAAGAAGAATGGACAAGTGTAGGACAATTAGTTGATATAACTGGTAATAATATAAGAATAGAAATAACTTCTGATATGAATAGTGCCTGCTTAATAACTGATTTTATGCTAGTAGAAGGAAATATTCAAGTAAGCTGGTCTCAAAATGCAAATGAAAGCTACACAGATACAGTTCAAATTGGTAAAGGTATAAAGATAAAATCAACAGGAGCAGACACAGAATTTGAAGCGGTTTCAGATGGTATATCTATTAAGAACTTGAATAGTAGCAATGTAGTAGCAGAATTTACAAAATATGGAACTGAAACAGAAGAATTAATAGTAAAAAAAGATGCGAAAATATCAGGAAGTATTTTAATACAAAAAATAGGAAGTCAAACTTGGTTTAGTAGTTTGTAGAAAGGAGAAAAAAATATGGCTAATCATGGAAGCGTAGATAGTGGTTCATATCAAGGCAGATGTGTAAGATTTGAATGGGGAACAAATAGCGTAAATTCAGCAACAAATGTAAGAAATATTTGGTATAAAGTAACAGCCGTTGGAGGTAGTTCTTCTACATATTATCATCACAATAACCAAGTTCTTATAAATGATACAGAAGTTTTATATGACGCATATCAAGCATCTAGCGTTGCTGTTTCTGAAGGAACTATTATGGGTCAAGGCAATATGAATATTAATCAAAACAATGTTGGACACTTAATAGTAGAAATGTATGGTGGTATATATAATTACAGCGGAACATTAGACACAATAGAACAATGGGAATTAGATGATATACCAAGATATACAAGCATTACATCATTTACAGTATCAAAAAGAAATGAAACAAGTGTAACCTATAGCTTTACAGCAGCAGACACTTGCGATTATGTATGGTATAGTACTAATAATGGTGGAAATTGGACAGGTGTAGACATAACTGATGGAACAAGTGCTAGTTTTGTTGTAAGTGGATTAAGCCCAAATACAGCTTATAATTTTAAATTAAGAGTAAGAAGAAAAGATAGCCAATTAACAACAGATAGTGGAACAGTAAGTCAATCAACTTATAAAGTACCTACACAATCATTATCAAGTAAAACAGAAAATAGAGCAACTATATCATGGAGTGTAGATAGTACAGCTGATTATATATGGTATTCTATAAATAATGGAAGCTCTTGGACAGCGGTAGGAGCTGTAAGTGGAACAACTGGAAGTTATACAATAACGGGATTAAGCCCAAATACATCTTATAATATAAAAACAAGAGTAAGAAGAAGTGCTTCTCAAACAACATATGACACAGCAACTTTAAGCGTAACTACTTATAAAGCACCAACACAAGCATTAAATACAAAAACAGAAACAAGTATTAAGATGAATTGGAGTGCAGATAGTACGATAGACTATATATGGTATAGTACAAACAACGGAAGCTCTTGGACAGGAATAGATGTTACAGATGGTACAAGTGGAAGTTATACAATAAGTAACTTAAGTGCAAACACAACATATCAAATAAAAACAAGAGTAAGAAGAAAAGCAACTCAAACAACATATGATACAGCAGCTTTAAGCGTAGCTACTTATGATTACCCATACGTTACTGGAGTTGGAACATCATCATTAGTTATAGGAAATAGCCAAACATTAACATTATATAATCCTCTTTCAAGAAGCGTAACAGTTAAAATGTATCAAACAAATACAAGCGGAACTGAATTGTATAGTGGAACAACAAGTGGAACATCAATTACATTTACACCAACAGCAAATACACTATATGCAAGTATTCCAAATACCACAAGCTCTTATTGTGTTTATTCTGTAATATATGGAAGTAGTACAAAAACAACATCTAGTAATACATATTCTTATAAGATAATAGGAACAGAAGTACCAACATTTAGTGATTTTACTTACGCAGATACAAATTCAACAACAACGGCGTTAACTGGAAATAATCAAATACTTGTAAGTGGCTATTCAAATGTAACAGCAACAATATCTACAAGTAATAAAGCAACTGCAAATAATAGTGCAACAATGAAAAACTATGTGTTGTCAATAGGAACTCAATCAGCACAAGCTAATTATAGTTCAAGCAGTGAAGTAACATTATCATTGAATAAAGTTACTAATAGTTCAATAAAAGTAACAGCAAATGATAGTAGAGGTCTTGGAAAATCAGTAACAAAAACCGCAACAATTAAAAATTATGTAAAACCTGCAATAACAAGTATGACAGCAGTTAGAAGTAATAATGGAGTTGGAGAAACAGTAACATTAACATTTGCTGGAAATTGGTGGAATGACAATTTTGGCTCAACTTCAAATGATATTCAAAATATAAAATATTATTATAGAAAATCAACAACTAATACTTGGACAACAGGAACTACAACTATAACTTGGACAACAAGTAGTGGAAACTTTAATGGAAGTTTAGTTATAGAAGGAGACACAGAAACATTAGGATTTGATGTAACAGCATCTTATTTTATAAAAATAAAAGCAACTGATAAGCTTGATGTATCTGAGGAATATCAGGTAACATTGGGGTCAGGAACTCCTGCTATTGCAATTTATAAAGATAATGTAGCAATAGGACAACAATATAACACAAGTACAGGTGAAAAATTACAAGTAAATGGTGCAGTTAAAGCCAGTTCTTTTGATGGCAATGCTTCATCAAGTACTTATTCAACTAATGTAAGAACAACGCCTACTAATCCATCATCAGGTACTACTTATTATGGTACATTTTTAAGTGGAAATACAGCAAGTACAAATTATCCTATTAGAACAAATGATGGATTTAGATACGAAACAAAAGGTGGAACAACAGAAGCAGAAGGAAGAAGTGTTTTAGCTTTAGGAAATAGTTCTGCAACAGGAACTGATTTAAACAAAAAAGGTTATTTGAGATTATATTCAAGTAGTACTAGCTATTCTCAAATATTAGCTGCAAATACAACAAGTGCAATTTCTCATACTTTACCAGCTACGGGTGGTACAATTCTTAATACAGGAACAACATCTTATACAGCAACACAAACAAGTGGAAATGCTATTGGAACATTAAAAATAAATGGAACAGATACTGTTTTATATTCAAAGGATAGTGTTACGAACGCTACTAATGCATCAAAAGCTACTGCAGATGGTAATGGCTTAAATATAGTAGACGGATATTCAAAAGCTAATACAAAAGAAGATAGCGGACTTAGTTTTGATGATGTAGGAAGTGGAAAAGCATTACAAAGAAGTGGTTTATATTCAGCTTATATTAGTAATACTTGGTATGATTTAATTAATATAAGACATCGTAACGGAAATAACGATGGTGTAAGTTACGGAATGCAATTTATGACTGCAATGACTAGTTTAAATAATGGGCTTTTTTTAAGAAAGCAATCTGGTAATAGTTGGACAGGTTGGGAGAGAATACTTCGTTATAAAAATCTATATGATAATTCTTCTGGAACATCTGGTTCAGTAACATTATCTGAAAGTGCAGCTAACTTTGCTTTTATAAGAATATATTTTATGGATAATAACAAAGCATTTCAAGAAAGTATTGATGTATATTCTCCAAATGGAAAAAGTACCCAATTATTTATAGGAGAAAGTTATTCAAATGGAGGAATTTCGTTTAGAATATCAAGAGTAAAAATAAGTACAACTACTGTATCTTATGAATATAATTCTTATGTAAATGTATCAAATAATGCTCTTTCTGGACAAAGCAATACAAATTATGTAAAAATAGTTAGAATAGATGGATATAGATAGGAGGTAAATTATGGCATTACAAAAAGGAATAGAATTAGAAAATGGAATAATTTTAAATTATCATAGGATAACAAGTTTAAATAAAATAACAAATATATCAAATACTATAGAAGTAAATTCTTATATAAATGAAAATCAAAGACAAAAAGAAAAGGAATATCAAGAAGCACAAATGAAAAGTGCTAACGAAGAACAATTAACGCAAGAAGAGCAAGAAATATTAAATAATGGAATAAATGTATATATAGAAGCTGATTTTATACAATTACCTTATGATGAAGATATGACAATAGAAAATGCTTATGAATATTTAAAAACAATAGATAAATATAAAAATGCAAATGATGTATAGAAAGGAGGAAATATGAGTACAAAAAAATATGATATAAAAATTCCAAAAGAAGATTATCAGATAATTTCTGTTGGTTTTCTAGATACTCAAAAACAACTTACTCCATTAGGCAATGATGATTTATTATTTATGACAGTTAGGCATTCACCAGAAGATGAAGAATTTAAGTTTCAAAAAACATTAGAAAATGGAATTGTATATAACCAAGATACAGGAAAATATGATATAACAATAAATAGTATAGACACAAAAGAATTATTACTTAATGAAGAATATGGCTATGACATTACAGTTTATTATGATGGAATTAAACCAAAACAAAAAGTAGTAGGTAAGTTTATTGTAACTGATAAATTTACAACAATGAGGTGGTCTAATGGATAATCAAGAAATAATAATTAATTTAGAAAACGACAACAACGAAATAAATATTGATACAAATGAAACAGTTTTTGTCGGAACTACTAATTATAATGAATTAACAAATAAACCAAAAATAAATAATGTGGAATTAAGTGGAAATGTAGCATCAGAAGATTTAGGAATAGAAAATGATAAAACATTTCTATATACACAAAATGAGGCTTCAAGTGAATGGGTTATAACTCATAATCTTGATAAATATCCTTCTGTAACTATTATAAATAGTGCAGGAGATGAAGTTATAGGAGAAGTAAACTATAATTCTTTAAATCAAATAACTATAACTTTTAGCGGTGCATTTAAAGGTACTGCAACATTAAATTAAAAGGAGGAAATTAAAAATGGCAAAAAATTTTTTAGTAGACATTAATTTAAACAAAAATGAATTACAAAATGGAGTTATTCAAAACTTAGCATCTGACCCAAGCAATCCAGTTCCAGGTCAAGTATATTTCAACACAACAACAAACAGATTTAGAGTATATACTGGTTCAGATTGGGACGAAATGGGAACAGGTGGAGGAACAGTAACAAGTGTTGCTGTTTCAAATGATACAAACGGAGGATTATCAGTATCAGGAAGCCCAATTACAAATTCAGGAACAATAACAATAGGACATAGCAACGTATTAGATAATGCACAAACAACATCAGGAATTTACCCAATTAAAATAGATAAAAATGGACATATTACAGAATATGGCTCAGCATTGGGAGTGGTTTCTACAACAAAAGATGGATTAGTTCCAGCATTTTCAAGTGCAAACAAAGATGCAAATACAGCTATTTCAAATACAGATTATTTATATGATGCTTCAACTGAAAAATATCAAAGATTACCAGCAGAAGCGTTTAGTGATACAACATATACAGATGGTACTGCAGGTTATACATTAAAAGCTAAACAAGATAAAGATGGAAATCAAATTGATACAACTTATGCAAAATTAGCATCTCCAGCATTAACTGGAACACCTACAGCTCCAACAGCAACTAAAGGAACAGATACAACTCAAATTGCAACTACAGCATTCGTACAAGATGCAATATCTGATTTAGAGGGTGCAATGCACTATGAAGGTACAATAAGTGGAGGAACATTACCATCAACAGGAGTAAAAAATGGAGATACATATAAAGTAGCAGAAGCTGGAACTTACGATGGTCAAGCAGCAAAAATAGGAGACTTATTTATAGCAGTAGTAAGTGGAAGTACAGTTACTTGGACATATGTTCCATCAGCAGATGACACAGCAGTAACAAGTGTTACAGCTGGAACTGGATTAACAGGAGGCACTATAACAACTACAGGAACAATTGCATTAGATAATTCTGGAGTAACAGCTGGAACATATCAAGGCTTAACAATAGATAGTTATGGTAGAGTAACAAGTGCATCAGACCAAGGATACACAAAGAAATACGCATCAACAATAGAAGGAGATGGAGCAACAACAGCATTTACAATAAATCATAATTTAGGAAGCAGAGATGTAGTTGTTAATGTATATGATGCAACAACTTATGAAGAAATAGTAGTAGACATAGTGAGAACATCAACAAGTGCAATAACAGTAACATTTGGAGTAGCACCAACATCTAGTGATAGTTATAGAGTTGTTGTAATTGGATAAAGGAGAGATGTTTAATGAAAAATTTATCATCTATAAGCAATAATAAAGACATTGTAACAAAAGAATATGTAGACCTAAGAGAATTAGCAAGCAACAAAGTTACAAGTATATCATCTAGCAGTACGGATACTCAATATCCTACTGCTAAGTGCGTATACGATTTAGTAGGAGACATAGAAAGTTTATTATCGGAGGTGTAATATGAGTATAGCAAGTGAAATTACAAGAATAAATACAAATATATCAAATGCTTATACTGCTGCAGGGAATAAAGGGGCAACCCTCCCTGTAGCACAAAATAGTGCAAATTTAGCAAATACAATAAATAGTATTCCAACTGGAAGTCCAACTGAAAATGATGTAAATTTTTATGATTATGATGGAACATTAGTTAAATCATATAGTAAATCTGAATTTTTAGCGTTGACAAGTTTACCTAGCAATCCTACACACACAGGATTAACATCACAGGGCTGGAACTGGTCTTTATCAGATGCAAAAACATATGTTACAAGTTATAATAAATTAAATATAGGGCAAATGTATGTAACTGATGATAATAAAACAAGAATATATATAACATTAGAAGAAGGAAGATTAGAACCATATTTAGGTTTTGCAGTAAATGGAACATTAACAATAGATTGGGGAGATGGAAATACTGAAAATGTAACAGGAAGTGCAACAGATGTCCTTATATATACACAACATACATATTCAAATGTTGGGAACTATATAATAAAAATTTCAAGTAATGATAATGTTTATTTAATTGGACAAACTATGAGTAGTATTCTTGGAAAAAATTCTTCTGTTGAAAATGAAAACATAGCATATTTAACTTGCATAAAGAAAATAGAATTAGGAAATAATATTATTATTGGAAGTCGTGCTTTTCATAGTTGCTATGCATTAAAAAGTATAACAATACCAAATGAAGTGACTGCTATTGGAAGTTTCGCTTTTATGTATTGCTATGCATTAGAAAGTATAACAATACCAAATGGAGTAACTACTATTGAAGAGCGTACAGTTGCTGGTTGCTATACATTAAAGAGTATAACAATACCAAATGGAGTGACTACTATTGGGAATGCTGCTTTTTATGATTGCTATGCATCAAAAAATATAACAATACCAAATGGAGTGACTACTATTGGAGATAGTGCTTTTTATGATTGTTATACATTAAAAAGTATAACAATACCAAATTCAGTAACTACTTTAGGTTCTCAACTTTGTAGATATTGCTATGCATTAGAAAGTATAACAATACCAAATGGAGTGACTAATTTTCCAGATAATATGCTTTCTTATTGTTATTCATTAACTAATATAACATTATCAAATTCAGTTACTTCTCTTGGAAATAATGTATTTTATTATTGCTATTCATTAACTAATATAACACTATCAAATACAATAACTACTATTGGGACTGGAATTTTAAATGCTTGCCGTTCATTATATAGGATAGTAGTTCCAAATGAAATAACTACTATTACAGCTAATACATTTAATAATTGCCAAGGTATGAAATTTTATGATTTTTCAAATTTTACATCAATTCCAACATTAGCAAATAAAAATGCATTTAATAATATACCTAATGATTGTAAAATTGTAGTTCCAGATAGTTTATACACTACATGGAAAGAAAGTACAAACTGGTCTAACTATACAAGTTATATAATTAAAGCAAGTGAGGTGTAGTTAAATGATAATTAAAGAATTTTATAGAGAAAGAGAAGATGGAATAAAATTATATAGAACATATTCTGATGAGAATTATAAAATAAAACAATTAGAAACTAATGATATATTTGATGAAGCAATAGATATAGAAAGTTCTAATTATACTTATGAAGAAACTGATGAAAAAATTGAGCTTATTGAAGAATAAAATAATATAATTGAATTTTAAAAAAGTGTAGACAAAATAAAAAAAGTTTGATATAATAATTTTAGTTAACAAAGGGGAAAAAAGATTATGGAGATTAAAGAGTTAGAGCAAAGAGTAACTAAATTAGAAGAAAAAGAAAATGAGTTACAGCTATTTGTTAATAAATCAATAGGTAGTATTCAAGTAGGAATTGCTGAAATAAAAACTATACTCCAAGAAAGATTAGAAAAAGAAAATTTGAAGAATGATTTATTAGCCAAAGATATAGCTGTTCATGAAGCTCGACTAAAAAAACTTGAAGATGCTCAACAATGGCTTTGGAGAACAGTCGGAGCTAGCATTATCTCTATAGTAATCGGAGCAATCGTTTTTGTTATACAAAGTATGAAATAGGAAGAGAAAAAAGTTAATGTTATTACAAATAATAATAAGTTTTATTTTAGGTTTGCTACCAGAAGTGTTATACTTTACATTATTTTTGATTTATACTAAGAATATAAAAGAAAAGCGACTGGGGTTAGGCATACTAATAGCAGTCGCTTATGTTTTATGTTTATTCATACAAAGGTATCAAGTAATTTATTACTTTGCATTTATAGGTTTAGTATATTTAATCCTGAAACTATTGTATAGAAAGAAAACACAAATCATAGATGTATTTGTTTTTAGTATAATATTTGGAATTTTATGTTTGTTGTCTACTTTATGTTATTTTGCAGGTCTTGCATTCAATATCAATTATTATATATGTTATATAATTCTTAGAATATTAATGTTTGTGCCTTTCATATTTAGAAACAAATTTAATATTTTGTATAAGAAATATTGTAGTTTGTGGAATAGAAATGATAAACAGAAAAGAGCAATAAAAAGTATAACATTAAGGAATATAAGTTTAATACTCTTAAATTTATTTATATGTGCTGTCAACATAGTTTGTCTTTATATAACAAATAATATTAAATAAAGGGAGGTGGATTTATATGCCAATATGGTCTGTTTTATTTTTCTGTAACACAGAAGATGGAGAGTAACATATGAAAAAGATACTTTTATATTTACCAAGTATCATATTCAATGTTGTTGAGGTCATTGTTATAGCATTAATAGGCATGCTATTAGACCTTAATATTCAAACATTAGCGATGATATTTGTATTATTTGCAATTATAAGAATAAAATTAGGCGGAGCAATGCACTATAAAGATTGGTACAAGTGTATGATGTGGAGTGCATTAGTTTTTCTTAGTTTGTTTGAACTTGCAAAAGCTGATATAATAGTTTGTATTTTAATGACCGTATTTTGTGCATGTATATTAACCAGTAAAGGTAACATTTCAGATATCTTTATGTGGAAAGGTAAATCTACCAAATATAAAGACATAGATGAATATATAAAATATAATTCATTTAATGATAAATTAATTGAATTTGAAAAGAAAATTAAAGAACAAGATAATCTTGATTATCTAATTTATAAATATAGGTTCAGAGACAATTTAACATTTGAAGAGATAGGAGATAAATTAGACATTCAAACTAACAGAATTACAGAAAAACTTGATAGAATAAGTTTTGCATTAAGATTATATTGTGGAATTTAAAATTTTAAATATAAAAGTTCGTGTTTTATGACATGAACTTTTTTTATGCTTAAAATCAGTAAAATCAAGACATATAAGATGTTGTCTTTAAAATAAAAACGCCTTATTTTTCATTCTCGAAGGTCGTTTTTTTGGTATTTTTTTTAAAAAAATATATATTTTTTGCTATACACTGTGTAGAAATAAAATTTTGTATTTTATATAATATTTTCCAGAAAGGAGAGAAAAACAATTTAATAACTGCCTATTGTTATTTTATTTGTTTTTCTCTTTGTTTCATATAATAGGCAATACATTGTATTGTCTTTTTTTAATAGGAGGAAAATATGAATTATCCAATGTATAGTAATGGACCAATGGTCATCAATGAATTGCAAAATATGAGAGATAGAATTGATAGACAAATGCAGCAAATTCAACAACAACAAATTCAACAACAAAGTCAACCTATTGCTCAACCTATAACTCAAAATTTTCAAATAACTCCCCAGACTAATAATAACGAATTAGAAAGTAAATTTGTTGATAATATTGATGATGTTAAAAAAACTTTCGTTATGAAAACAGGAGTATTTATTAATAAAGATTTTTCTTCTTTATGGATAAAAGATGTTAGTGGAAACATTAGAACTTTTAAAACAGAAGAAATAATTGAGTTAGATGAAAAAGATAAAGAAATATATATGTTAAAAAAACAAATAGAAGAAATGAAACAAAATCAAGAGATGAAAGGAGATGTTGTAAATGCAACCGAACGTATTAATTCAGTCGCTAATGAGACAGCTTCAAGCCAAAAACCCTCAAAATTTTCAAACAATAAACGCCCTAATGCAAAATAATGGAAATCCACAACAACTATTACAACAAGTTATGGAAAATATCTCTCCTGAACAAAGAGAAGGAATATTAAGACAAGCACGAAATTATCGGTGCACCAGAAAATATTTTAGCACAAATACAAAATATGAAGTAGTTAATAATGTGCGACAAAAAAATATTGTATTTGTTGTACTTTATTATAAATATTCTCAAAAGAAAGGAGGAAACCCAATATGAACGATAGCGGAATGTCTCCAGCTGATGTAGCTGCCGTAGTAGGAAATACTGATAGAAATAATTTTGGTTATGGATATCCAGTAATGCCTATGTATGGAAATGGATTTGGAAACGGATTTGGTGCAGATGGTAGTTGGCTTTGGATTATTTTAATTCTTATATTATGTGGAGGATTTAATGGAAATGGAAATGGCTTTGGTGGTGGTTTTAATAACGATTACGCATGGCTATCAAATGGACAAAAAGAAATAATGCAAAATACAAATGAAGGATTTAACACATTGCATCTAAGTAACCAAGTTGAAGGAGTAAGAGATGGCATATATGGACTATCTAACCAATTATGTAATTGTTGTGCAGATATGAACCAAACAGTATCAAATGGCTTCTATAATGCTGAAATAGCAGCAAATAGTAGACAAATGGCTGATATGCAACAAAACTTTGCATTAAGTACACAATTAGCTAATGCAAGTGCTGATAACAGATTAGGAATTGCAGGATTAAATTCTACAATTATATCAGAAAATTGTGCTGATAGAGAAGCGTTAAGCAATGGAATTAGAGATATTATATCTAACCAAACAGCTGCTACTCAAAGAATATTAGACCAATTATGTCAAGACAAAATTGATGCTAAAAACGAAAAAATATCAGACCTACAAAGACAATTACAAATGGCAGATTTAAAAGCAAGTCAAATTGAACAAAACGCATTTATTGCCCAAGGATTTGCAAATGAAGTTGACCAATTATACAACAGATTAAGTAATTGTCCAGTACCATCAACACCAGTATATGGTAGAACACCAATATTTACTTGCAACGGAAATAGTTGTGGGTGTGGAAACACATTTGGTAACACATTAGTTTAATAAAAATATTTAATTAAATTATAGCAAAAAGTCTTTTTAAAGACAACCTCGAATACGAGAACTTGCTAACATAGGAGAATAAGCAAGTCTTATTCTCTTTATTTTATTATAAAGGAGGAAATTAATATGAATGGTGTTATTCAAGCAGTACAAGAACCAGAAGTAACATTAACTTCTAATACAGCATCAGTACCATTTGCTGTAACAGATTTAAGAACAAGAAGTGCAATGAATTGTTGTGGTTTTATAAATCATAATCAAGGAAGTGCATTATTTAGCATTTTAGAAGGTGGAGTTTATGAAGTAACATTCAATGGGAATATAACCTCAAATACTGCAGGCTCTTTGGCAGTAGGACTTTTCGCTGATGGAACTTTAGTCCCTCGGAACTGAAATGGACGCAGTAATTGCAGCAGCAGGAGATTGGGAAAATATAAGTTTTGATAAGAAAATAAAAGTATGTTGCAAAGGAACATTAAATTTAGCAATAACTTCATTACCAACAATAGTTTATAGTGGTGGAGCTACTCCAATTGTAACAGATACTCAAATACCAATTTTGAAAAATGCAGAAATAAGTATAACTAGACTTGCATAGGTAATTTAATATGAATGATTATGAAAGCGAATTTGATAAAAATTTAGAAAGAATATCAAATATTTTACAAATATTAAGTTATCAAATATTAGTAAATGATTTTAATAATACAGATTTGATGAAATATTTGAAACATCAAGACCAATTATTAGATGAAATTATTGGACAAAACAAAGAAATATTAAGCCTTCTGAAAGGAGAAAAATAATATGGACATAGACATAAGAGATTGCATTAAAAAAATAGCAGAAGATGGCGATATAAAAGAAATGATAAAATTAACAGAAATCTTAGTTGATTTAATGGAAATACTTAAAGAATATGATGAAGAAGCATATAAAAAATATGAAATGTACATATATAAAATGGCTTATGGTTCTGTTTTAAATCGCCAAATGGCAGAAACAATTGTCTCTAAAATGAAACCTTATGGGCAAAGATGGACTATAGAAGAAACAAAAGAAATTCAAGAAGAATATGGAATAGACAATATAAGACCAGTTGATTTTTTTATAGTCATGAATAGCAAATTTAATGACAATAGAGATACAATTGAAAAATTCTCAAAAAACAAAGAGGAAGAATTAGAAATGTATATTTGCTTATCAAAGGATTTTATATTAGATGAAGATGCCAAAGAAGGTAAAATATTTAATTATTTTACTACTATACCATACTAAGAAAGGAGAAATAAGTTATGAACGAAATGTATGCAAATAGAGATGATTATAGAAACAACAGAGAAGATTACAGAGATAATTATAGATATGATTATAGAGATGACTATAGAGATGACTATAGAGATGATTACAGAAGGGATTATGATAGAAGAGGCGGCAGAATAAACAATAGAAATTACAGAAACTATAGAAACTATCGTGAAGATTATCATGAAGAACTAGAAATGGTTATGGAAGATATGCACGAAGGATATAGAAAACTAGAAGATATTGCTGAAATGGCTACCGATGCACAAGATAAAAATATGTTAATGAAAATAGCAGAAAAAGAAAAAGAAAACTATAAATACATTAAACAAATAGTGGAAAAATAACAATAAGGTTTAATAGGCAACCTTTTTAATGGCGTGATGTCCGAGTGGTTGAGGAGAAAGTCTGCAAAACTTTATACATAGGTTCAATTCCTATTCACGCCTCCAACATTTTTAGAGGTAACTATGAAAGAAATATGCAAATTTATAATTAATAATCATATATATACTATATATAATGTTGATAAAATAGAAGGTAAAAACTCTTATGTAGGTCAATCTCAATATGAAAAAGGAATAATTTATATTGAAAAACGGAAATTCTAATCAAATGATGATTACATTGAAACATGAGCTTATGCACGTTTGGCTATATGAAAATGGACATACTAATCAAAATAATGATGAAACTTTTGGATATGAAGATGTATGTGAATTAGTGGCATTTAGTAATAATTCTATTAATAGAATAGTAAAAGAATATTTAGAAAATCTATATAATATTATTGACTTTTAAAAGATAGTCAAGTATAATTTCATTAGGTTTTTATAAATGATTTATAAAAGTCTGGCTTTTCAAATTATATCTAAAGCAATAGCAAGTTATAATAAATTATAATACTGCTATTGTTTTTTATTTTTTAGTCTGATATAATGAACAAAAAAGGAGGAGATATTATGAAATTACCAGACAATGTTTATAATGTGCTTAAATGGATAACTATTATATTGTTACCAGCCATATCTGCATTATATTTTGCATTAAGTGGAATATGGGGATTTCCTTATGCAGAACAAGTAATTGGAACAATAGCAGCAATTCAAACATTTTTAGGTGCGATTTTAGGCATATCAACAATTACCTATAATAAAAATAAGGAGGAAAAATAATATGGCAGAAATAGATATTTTACGAACAACTGCTATAGATGAAGTAGATTATTTAGAAAAATCTTGGGAAGCATATAACAATGACCCTACAATAATATACGATAAAGTAGCAGGAGCAGGAAGAGACAATGTTACAAAATATGCTAAAGAGATGGACGACCTAGCAGTTTATAATGGTCCTAAACAAGGTTATGCTTGGTGTAAAGTATTTGTAGACTGGTGTTTTGTTCAATCTTTCGGTACAGATAGAGCTGCAGAATTATTATTAGATTGGACAGCAAGTTGTACACAAGCTTATAATACTTTCAAAGCTGCAGGAAGAACTATAAATAATCCAAAACCAGGAGATTTAGTATTTTTTGGAAATTGTGAACATATAGGAATAGTAATGGACACAGATGACAAAAAAATCTATACAGTAGAAGGAAATACATCAGGAACTACAGGACTTGTAGCAAATGGTGGAAAAGTAGCACAAAAAGAATATTATAAAACAAGTGGTTATATTTATGGTTATGCAAGACCAGATTATAATGAAGACCCAGGACCAACACCTCCAGAACCAAGTGGAGATGATACAATAAGAGAAATACAAGAATGGGTAAATACTTATGGAGCTAATATAGCAGTAGATGGTTTCTTTGGACCTCAAACACAATGGGGATTAACTTCTGTATATCAAATAGAAATCAATTATAAATATAAAGGAAATTTAGATGTTGATGGAATATTTGGAGAAAATACTAAAGAAGAAACTCCTATATTAAGAAAAGGCTCTAGAGGAGATATAGTAAAAGCTATTCAGTCAATGGCATATTGTAGAGGATATGATTGCAATGGAATAGATGGAATATATGGAGATGGTACAGAATATGCTATAAAAGTATTCCAAGGAAATAATGACTTAAATGTAGATGGTGTATATGGACCAGAGACAGGTTATAAATTATTTAATTAATTGACCAATAGTTGATTAATAAAAATAAAGAGCTGTTCAATTTTATGAATAGCTCTTTTAATATTGTATATTGTATTTATCACAAATATATATTTCTAATAAATTGGCTCTATTTCTATAATAAGATGAAAGATAAGTTTGTTCTTCCCAATTATCTTTATTTAATTGAGCTTCACAATTTTCTGCTAATCTATTATATAAATCTTTTCTATTACATAACTTTATAAAGTATTTTCTTTGTTCTTCTTTTTTTTGAATTTCAAGTTCTCTTTGTCTTTGCATTTCTAAAATTTTAGATTTATTATAATAACCAGTAGTTTTTATTCCTAAATTAAAGTCATCTATTATTTTATTCATAGCTTCTTGAAAATTAAGATTATATAAATATTGAACAAACTGAATAAAATCGCCATGTTTATTACATGTGAAGCAATAAAAACTATTTTTATAACACTTTGAAGAGGCATTTTTATCTATTCCATGAAAAGGACAATGAAACATTCCACCTCTTTCAGGTTTAACACCATATTTAGTTAAAACATCTTGCATATTTAATATGCTTAACAATTGTTCTTTTACAACATTCATACTAATCCACTCTTTCAAAATAATTTTCTATATCTCTATGTTCGTTATAATGTTTAGCTATAGAATAAGCTGTAACTTTTGAGCATTTTTGTTTTCTTGATAATATTCTTGACAATGTTTCGAGGGCTATACCTACTTTTTCTGCGAAATCTGTTTGGTTTTCAATAACTAGATTTTCTTTTAAAATATACATTTCTTTCATTTTTATTTTCCTTTCTTGATATTAAATTAAAATATTTCCATTTTTTTTATAAATTGTTTTTCTTGATTTAAAAGCTTTGTCATAATATAAATCATTATCTACAAAATCATAGACAATAGGAGTTTTCTTTCCCTCATCTTTTCTTTCAACTCTACCTACTGCTTGTATTAAGACAGCTTTGTTTTTAGTTGGAGCTATTAAGAATAATCTATTTAATGGCTTTATATCTAATCCTTCCCTTGCTAGTTGAAGCGTTGCAAACAAATAGTGTTCTTCTTTATTTCTCATTTTATTTATTGCTTCTTCTCTTTCTTTTTTAGCTTTTTTAGAATTCTGAGAACCATCAATTAATAAACCTTCTCCTAATTTTTCTCTAAGATATTGTAAGCCTACTAATCTGTCTGATAAAATTAAACAATAATTATTTTTATTTTTTCTTAATAAATCTAATATAAGTTCATTTCTTTCCTTATCTTCTGCCATACAAGTAGGCATCTTAACATAGTCTAATGTTCCATCAGTTTTGGTAGCATAAAAAGGGATTTCATAATTAGTATAAATAGGTTTTATTTCTGCTTTGATTATTTTGTCTGCGATATCTTTTTCATCAACAACTGCTTTAACTTTGTTGATTAATGAGAACATACAATTAGTAAGTCCATCATTTCTAAATGCTGTTGCTGTAAGACCTATTCTGTATTCAGCAGCTAAATTGTTTAATATTTTTTGATATTGAGATACATAAGTAGTATTTCCAGCTATATTATGACATTCATCTATTATTATAGTTCCCCATTCAAATTTATATTGAAGCAAATCTATATTAACTAATGTTTGTCTCAAAGCAACTGTTACTAAAGAACCTATTTCAACTTTACCTGCTGCAATAATTCCGTATTCTCCTTTACTTAACCCTAAATCATTAACTAAATAATCCTTGAATTGGTTTAGTAATTCTGTTGTATGGCATACAATTAAAGCTTTATAACCTATTCTTCTAATTATTTCTAAAGCCATAATACTTTTTCCAGAGCCACATCTTGCATTTAATATTCCTCTTTTTGCTTTTAACATCTTTTGAATTGCTTGCTCTTGATAGTCATAAGGTTTTATTAAATTATCTGGAAATTCAATCTTATCATGCTTTCCAAAGTTTATAGAATAATCTTCTTTATGTGGATATATGTTCCAAATATCATCGATGCAACCCATAGGAATAATTAAATTATTTCCATTTAAAGAATACATTTTTATATCTTTTGGCAGATTTCCTGTCCAGAAACCCATAGCTTTTTTCTTTTGAATTTCTGGGTTCTTTATAGTAAGAAATTGTCTACAATATTGTACAATATCTTTATTAGGATTTATTATTTCTATTCTACTATCTACTTTAACCTTCATAAAAGTTCTCCTTAATACAAGTATAATCTTTAACATTAAAACTTTTCCATCTCAAATCAATTTTGTTTAAGCTTACTAGATACACATTATTGTTCCAAAGAATTGCTAAGTAATATTTTTTATTTCCTGCTTGTATAAATCTTTTATAAGCCATTCTTTGATTTTGTTCTAATCTATCTAAAGTAAATGTTCCACTCTTATTTGCAAGAGTTTTACAATCTATTAAATAAGGTTTATCATTTTTGCAGGCTATCATATCTGCTGGTTGAGAATTCGTATAATCCTTTCCTGGGAACTGAGCGACCCAATAACCTTTTTTAGAAAGGTACTCTGCAAAATCATTTTCAAAATTACTTCCAAGCTTTTTATTGCTTAATTTTTCCACAGGTTTTTCCACATTTTCCACAGTTTCTTTATATCTACATGCTGCAGAAAGTTCACTTATCAATTGTTTTGATTGTCTCTTACATTTATCGTTTACACAATAACCAAATATTTTATCTTCTTCGTATTTTTTTAGAAAAATACAACCTTTGCATCTGTTTTTCTCCATATCATTCACTCCAAAATCGATTTTAAGACATTTTAATATAAAAGGCATATACTTTTATAAGTAATATGCCTTAATATCTTCTACTAGAAAGGTAAATCTAAATTATCCCCTTCAAAAGTTGGTTGAGGTTCAACATTAATAGGAGCTGGGTTATCATCTCTTTTGCTATCTGCAAAATAAACTTCTTCTGCTACTACCTCTGTTATATAATGTTTTTGTCCTTGGTCATCATCATAGTTTCTTGTTTGAATTCTTCCTATTACTCCTACTTGTTGACCTTTTTTAAAATATTTACTACAAAATTCTCCAGTTTTACCAAAAGCTATAACTGGAAGGAAGTCTGCTTGTCTTTCTTCTCCTTCTTTAACAAATCTTCTATTAACTGCTAATGTAAAATTAGCTACTAAAGTATTTGTTGTTTGTGTATATCTTGTATCAACATCTTTTGTCAATCTTCCCATTAATACTACTTTGTTCATAATTTATCCTCCCATTATGTATCTAAAAAATCTTTTTCTTCTCCTAAAACCCATCTTAAAGCAGCTAATATTCCACTCCAATATCCGTAATCCCAATCGCTTTCTGGAATATCCTTGTAATTTGAAAGTATTTCTGCTACTTTTTGCATTCTATTTCTTTCAATATTCTCATCATTACAAGGGTGGCTTCTACATAACCATACTTTATCAAATGCTTCATCTAAATATTCTTGAATTTCTTTTTGTTTTCGCATAATTATTTGTCCTCCTTTTTAGTTCTAGGTTTTCTAGTTGTAGTTTTTTTAGTTTCTTCTTTTTTAGTTGTTTTTCTAGTTGTAGTTTTTTTATCAGAAGCTTTTATTTTTTTCTTAGCTTGTTTTTCTAATTCAGAATATTTATTATCTAAAGTTGAATATGTAAGTTGGAATGCTTCTAACTTTTCTTTTTGCTCTTTTAGTTCATTTTTAGTTTTTGCTAATTCTTCTGATAAATCTTTATTAGATTGTTCAAGTAATTCATTATAATCTTTTAATCTTTTATTTGTTAAAGTTGCAATTATTGCACCTAATAAAAATAAGCAATTGGCAATAACTAATAAAATTGTTGCTATCATATTACAATTCCTCCTTTCCTAGATATTTATAATCAATTATTTGAGTTAATTTCTTAGTAAAACGGCAATAATTACAATGTTCACATCTTGTAGGTTCTTCTGAGCCTAATTTCAAAGCATTAACTCTAGGTAAAATTTGTTCTATAATATTTAATTGATTATCTAATGTATCTTGGTCAATACTTAAAATTGCAATATCTGGCTCAGCTTCTTTTGTTACTGCAGCAATAAAGAAAGGTAATTTCTCTCCTGTATTGACTTCTACTACTTTTTGGTATAAAGCACCTTGTAAATGATATTTCCAATAGTCTACAAAATTTTCTTTTTCCTTTGTTTTATCATTCCATAGAGGTTGAAAATCTTTTATACATTTTAAATCTACGATTGCTTTATGTGGAAAATAACTATCTATTTTTATTTTTACATAAATTATATCAGGATTATCACTCATAGGCATTTCTTTTTCTGAAAACCACATTCCACTTTTTATACTATAAGCTGCTGTCATAATTGTTTGATGGTCTCCAGAAATATATTTTTTAAACAATTCATCTCTATCAATTCTGCTTAAAATATATTCGGCTTGTAAAAATTCTGCCTTTAAAGTTCCTTTTTGTGTATATAATTCTGGGTGCTCTTCTCTAAATTTGTCTAAAGTTTGAGATACTCCTGCATCAACATAACTTCCAACTAAAATAGCCTTATTAGGTTCTTCTTTCCAATCTCCATTTATTTCTGCCATTGTTCTAGCTTCACAATCCATGAAAGATTTAATTTCTGAGCTACCAGTATAAAGTTTTCTAGCAGCATCACTAAAATAATTTTCTTCTACTAATTCCATATATTACCTCCTAAATCATATTTGCATTATAAGGTGTAATTCTTTTAGTTTTTTTATTTTGATTTCTATTATACATATCTACATATTGTTCTAATCCGTATTTATGTATTTGGAAATCTCTCCAAGCTTTTCTTATTCTGTTACTTCCCATATATTTCTTTAAAAAATTTCTTTGTATTTTTCTATCTGTTATTTGCATCTTTATTTACCTCCCTTGCAGTATATTCTTTTGTAATAGTTACAATAGCGTTTGAACAAGGTGTAATATCTATGTCAAAATGAATTGCTCTTACTCCCTTATCCCAATCTTCTAAAATATCATCTGCTCTACTTATTAAATTATTTGCAGCACTTTCTATTTGTGCTTTATAAAATTCTTTATTTATTTGTTTTTTAAAATCCATTATTCAATTATCCTTTCTTCTATTTGTTCTAATAATTTTTCAGCCTGATTACTTAGCATTCCTATACTATCAAATAAAGTATATGCTATTTCTAGTGCTGATTTTTTATCGATAACTATTTGAGTTCCACTAAATTCTGATTGTTCTGGAGTTATTGTAATTTCTCCATCAAAGAATAAATAACCATTAAATTCTAAACCATATTTACCATTCTTTAAATTACTTATTTCTCCTTGTATTACCATAAATTTATTACCTCACTTTTACGATTTTTTATATGATACCACTAAGTTGATATAATGTCAATAACATTTTTAAAATTTTATATTTTTTTATAAAACATCTTCTACAACTCTTTTTTCAGATTGTATTTCTGCAACTTCATCATCTGTGTAAATACCGTTCATTGCCTCAGGACAATATACTCTAGCAAAAAAGCTTTGACATCTGTAAGCCAACATTAAATCTGTTAGTGTAAGCCATTTCTTATTTGTTGTCCAACCCTCTTCTTTTGCCATTAACATTGTAACTTCTGGACCTTTTATTATTTTTCCATCAGAAATTCTTGTGGCAGATAAATAACAACCATAAGTGTCTTTACCTTTTTCTCCTATATAGTTAAGTTCCAAGTCTTTAAATTTATTGCTTTTTTCAATTAAAGTCTTACAAAAACTACCACTCCAGCTTGTCTTACCTTTAATAACATTAAGGTTTTGCATACAAGTAAACGCATCAAGTCCTAATTTTTGAGACATACCTAATGCTATAATAACATTCTCTGGCTTGTTTTTATAGTTATCTGGAATAAGAGATGATTTTGCAAGTTGTGTAGCAATTCTCCAGTTATCTCCAAATATTTGTAATTCTGATTTTGGTTGTTCTGCTGGTTCAATAGTTTTATTTCTGTTAACATCATCTACTACAAGCTCTGTAGTTTTTGTTGGTGTTGAACTTCCACTTTCAGTTTTAGCATTATTTGGGTCTTGATGTATTTTGCCATTTACACTTTCTATTATTTTTTCGATAGAAACATTTTCTTTATTTTCTTCCATTTTCTTTTTCCTCCCTATATTTTAATTTTAATTTTTCTAAAATTTCTTCTCTATGAAGTTGGTAATATTCTTTGTGCATTTGATTTATATGTTCTTTGTTATTTTCGTAATATTCTTTAAGCTTATCTTTGTTGTTTTCTCTGTATCTTCTATTCATTTCTTTTACTTTTTCTGGGTATTTTTCCCTATATTTTTTAGCGTTGTTTTTCCTTTTTTCAGGATTATTCTTATACCATTTTCTTACTGTAGCATTAATTTTGTCTTTATTGTTTTTAGCATACTCTTTAGCATATTCTTTTCTATGAGCAATTCTTTCTTGTTCTTTTATTCTTTTTTTCTCTTCGATTTCTTCCTTATGCTCTTCATAATATATTCTTTCTTTTTCTAATTTTTCTGCTACTATTTTTTCATATTTTATTCTATCACGCTCTTTTTTTCTTTCAATGTTTTCTAAATAATATCTGTGATTATAATCTTTATCTCTACATTCTTTACAACAATATTTTTTACTTCTAGTATTATGTTCTTTTCCACAAACTATACATATTCTCATTTTTTTAACCCTCCTTTCCATAATATAATAATGTTAGAGTTTTACTATGTTTGACTTTGTTTAAAAATTTGTTATATAAATATTCACTTTCAAATCTTTTTTCAAATTTTGTACCATCTTTGTTTAGCATTACTATTTGATACATACACATCAACTCCTTATTTAATTCCTATTATCTTTTTTATTTCTAGCTGATAAATTATTTGTTACAAACTCTAAATTTGCTTCTAGGTTTGTTATTGCCTCTGATTGAGACATTATTATATCTTCTCCTAACTCTAGTGCATCAACACTTGAATTAATTGTATCTTTTAACTTGTTAATTATTTCATATGCTATTGTTGCTGTTAATAATATTCCAGCAATCATTCCTATTAAAATAAACATTATATACTCCATACTATATTTCCTCCTCTCTTACTATTTCCCATCTATATTTTTTGTCTTGTAGCCCAAAACCTATAGCTAGGTTTTGGACAAATCTCATATTTTTAACTTCATCTAAAGTTTCTTTTTTTGTAGTATAGCCATCTAGGATTAAGCCATCTTCATAGTCATCTTCTTCAAACAATGGTGTTTCATTTCTATCTCTTAATTGGATTATTGACCACATGTTACACCAATCCTTTCGCTTTAAGTTCTTCATATCCTTTTTCTGGATAAGCATTTTTTAAATATTCTAATGCTTCTTTTTTACTTCTTACGGGTACTATAGGGTATTCTCCTTCCCACGCATATCCTTTAGCAAAATATAACATATATTTGCAATCATCTATTAAGTCTGCTTCTGCCTCCAACATTCCGAAATATTTTTGATATTTTTTTGGTACATTTAATTTAACCATAACCTTTCCCAACCTTTCTTTTTTATATTTTTTTTGAAGGAAGAATTATTTAAAATTCTTCGCTTCTTTTTTTGCTTGGTCTGCAAGTTTTTGAACCTTATCTAAAAACTTGTCTGATTTTTTAAATAATTTCATAACTTTTTCCCAACTCATATATTCACTCCCCTTTCTCTATTTTCTTAATTGTACCATAATTTTAAAATATTGTCAAGGGGTTTTAAAAAATTTCCTAAAAAAGTTTTTTATTTTTTTACAAATCCTTTCTATACTTGCATTTCTTGAAGTTACATTTTTTCTCTTTTATATCGATTGGTTCTAGGTAACATTTATGCAGCTCACAATACGCAACTGCTTTACTTTTATCTCTTAATTTTCCATATAAAAATAATTCATCTGTCTTATGTATATCTACCACCTCTTTTATTCATATATGCCTAATTCTTCTAACGCCTCTGGTTTTACTATTAATTTTGACATATACATTGTGCCGTTGCTTTTTACTCCATATTCTTCATATCTTTCTTCAAGTATTTTACTAACTTCTTTTGAATTAAGTTTTCCTTTTCCATTGTTGTTTTTCTTTATCCAAACATCGTAAGCATCTTTGAATACTCTTCTTTTAGTTCTTGAATAAGGAGAAACCTCATATTTTAATTCGCAGCATTCTTTAATAAAAGTTAATAATGTATTGTTTTCTATTTCATATTTTTCTCTGCTTTCACGCATTTTTTCAGGTTCATCAAACTTGTATTCATTATTTATAAATTGTTTTAGTGCTATTAATATATTCTTTAGTATTGAATTCTTTTCTTCTAATATTTTATCGAATAAGAAAGGGTCTTGGTCCTTCTTTTCTATTACATTATTACAATATACTGGCATAATTCTATCGTATACCCATTTGCCTGTGTCTCCACCAAATAAAGGCAATTTGTTACAATTGAACCATAAGAAGCCTTTGTACAAGAAATTAAAAGGGTTCTTGTTTTTAAATTCTATTTCTATACTATCTCCACCAGTTAATTGCTTGAATATGCTCATATCTTCTATTCTTTGATAACTCATATCGTTACAACCAGATAATCTTTTTTGGTATAAACTTGCTGCTCCAAATCTTTCGTTTACTTTCTTTAAATCTATATTTGAAACATTATCATTTCCCACAAGAAATTCTGCCAACTTTTTTAATTGAGATTTACCTGTGTTTCCTTTTCCAACTAAAAACAAAGCTTTTTTTGTTCTATACCCATAAATATTAGAAATTATTAAACCTAAGCATTCTAATAATAATAAATATGTTTCTATATCATTATCGCATAATGTCATCATATATTTTTCAAATTCAACAGCAGTTGCATCTGCTTCTTCTATATCTCTATATTTTGCTGGAATTTGGATTGTAGATAATATATCAGAAGAATGTGGTTCTAATTCCCATGTTTTTAAGTTTAATATTCCATCTTGAAAATTTATTATATCTTCATCAGAATTTAGTTGTTCATAATCAACAAACTTCATATCAGTTGTTAAGTCTGAAAAGATTTCATTTATATCTCTAGTTTTTCTTAATTGGTAAGGAATAAATGATTTTATAAAGCTTTTAAATTCGTTATCAGAGATATATTTATAATAACCATTTATGTATATATATGTAAGTGTGCCTTCACTAGCATTTCCTCTAACAAAAATATAATCAGTATTGTTTCTTATCCAGTTTGCTAGTTCCATAGGATTTAAAGTATATTCTCTTTTTACATAATCTTCATCTTTTGCAGGCTTTTCATTGACAGTTATCCAAGTATATGGTATATCTAAATTTTGTTTGTTTTCTTTTTTATTTATAGCTATTAAATCTAGCTCACTTCTTTTTTCTGTCAAACTAATCATACTTCTTCCTCCTATTAAATTTTATCAAAATAGTAATTTAATAATTCTTCCATTTTATCATCATTAATTGCTATCTTTTCTTTCATACTTATTAATGATTTTGCAGTTAAATATGTGCATTTATGACCTTTTAAAATATTACAAATATGTTGTGGAGATATTCCTAATTGGTCTCCAAGATAATTATTAGTTCTTCCATCTTTTAATATTTCAAGCATTTCTAATCTTATTGTATACATAGTTTATTTTTCTCCTTTCTTATCTTTCTTTATTTCTTTTGCTTCAAAAAATAATATTCTATCAGAGTTATACCAAATGAAATTTTCGTTGTTATTACATATAGTATACTTATTTCTTAAAAACATTTCTGCTAAGTCATCTTCGTAATTTACGATGCACTCTCCTTCTTGTATTTCATTTGTATCATATACTATTTTGTATTCAAAATGTTTTGGCTCTAATAACTCTATTGGTTTATCTAAATAAGGTTTATCATGTAATTTTCTTTCTTTTTTTAGTTTTCTTTGCTTTAATATTTGCTTTATATTAAACATTTTAATAACTCCTAAATTTTAACAACTTATGTGTATCTTCTAATTTATCATCTTCTAATTTAAGAACACTTCTCTTAGTAGCTTGTTTTATATGTTTTAATGTGTCTTTAAAATCTCTATAACTTTCAAAGTATAAGCTTATTGAATTCTCGCTCCAAGCTATAATTTCTCCTTTTCCATTATAATAAACTTCATGTATTTCGTAATAATTTTCTGTATGTATTTTTCTATCAAAAGGGCTGTCCCATTTTTCTGTTTTTTCTATAACTCTATAATTCCACCAGCCACCATCAAAATCTTTAGCTATTTCTTCAGCTTCTTCTAATATTTCTTTTATTTCATCTTCTTTCATGTTTTACTCCTTCAACATTTTTTCTAATTCTCTCCTTAATGATACTCCGTTTACATCATAACAACTGCAGACTTCCATTATTTCATCATCAGGCAGTTCTTCTTTTATGAATTTTCTTATTTTATCTTTCCAATAATTATCTCTATCTAAAAAACTATCTGACCTTAATCGTGTAAGCAATTCCATATTAGTAGCTTTTTCTTCTTTATATAAATTATAATAATTCATAGAACTCTTTTCTTTACTCATATCACTTATTTCTAATTTCTTATTTCTATTTAATAAATTTTGTATTGATTGCTTTACATCATCAAATTCTTCTTGTGTTATTATTTCAGGTATATCAGCAAGTAAAAAAGTTTGTAATATTTCTATGTCTTTCTCCATAATATTCCTCCATTTACCCTACATTTACTACTATTGCTTTATAATGTTCTACATTTTCGTTTACATAGTCTTGCATTGCTTTATTGAATTCTTCATCTGTCATATCTTTGTATTTCTCATCATCGCATAAGTCATTTGAAAATTTTTCTACAACATAATCAAAATCATCAGACCATTCTTCTTCTAGTACATATACTTCTGATACATAGCACCAAAAATCTTGATATACTGTAGCTCCATAATCCCAAGCAATTTGGTCATTATCTACCATAAAAACAAGAGGTAAATCAGGGTTTTCTTTTACTAATTTTATTAATTCGTTTTTATCATTTTTCATTTTTGTTCCTCCTTGTAATAAATTTCGTTTCCACATTTGCTGCACATTATTGGCATTCCATCTTTTACAAAAGCTTGTATCATTAGAAAACTTTTTATATCAATGGTTTCTTTACATTTTTCACATCTAACTATCATTTTTCTTTCTCCTCTGCTTTTATATCAAGTATTATTCTGTTTGAATGTAAAATATTTAATAATTCTTTTGCTTCTTCATCATTAAGCCCATCAAATGGTATAAATACTAGCTTTCCAAACCAATTTGTTCCTGGTCTTAATCTTTCAAAGGTTATATTATCTGGTGCATATACTTTTATTTTCATATTAACTCCTCTCTAGTTCAATGTAAAAATTATCATTGACCTTCCTCATTTTTACTCTATTATTTAATCTTAAATAAATTTTCATTATTCTTTCAGCTTCGTGTTTTGCTTCACTAATAGTTCCAAATTTTTTACTGCTCTTTGCTATTCTATCAAATACATAAAAATAACGCATAATTGCCTCCTAAATCATTTTTACAACTTATCATTTGTAATTTGCTGTTTATAATATAAAAGTGTCTTATTTTCGATTGTCGAATAAATTTGTCAATATTTTTTCTAATACATTTACGATAATAGAATTTCCTGCTTGTTTATATAATTGTGTATTACTATTTATTTTCTCTGCTCTTTCAAAATCTTCATCATTAAATCCCATAAGTCTCCAACATTCTTTTGGAGTAAGTTTTCTTATTCTATAGCCATCAAATAATCTTTGAGTATTATGATTTGGTTCTGTTAATGTTTGACTTATATTTTCGTTAGTAGTTTGATTATATGTATCTAAATTTAAAACTTTTCCTTCTTCAAAGTCAGTATTTTCTACTAATTTTTTTAATCTTTTATCATTGTTTGTTAATTCAGGTTTTACTAAATATGTTGTTTCTTTTATTCCACCAGTGTTGCTACTATCTATACAATAAGCATAATCTCCTTCAATATTTTTTTGATTTCTATTTAAAAATTTAAGTGGAGTTCTTTCATATTCTATTATTTTTTCTTCTTGTTGAGTTAATGTTGGAGCAATTCCTTGTTCATCATATACTCTATTAGCTTTTTCATAAACTCCTTCTTTTTCTTCAAATGTCATTATACTTTCATCAAATTCATTGGTTTTTATATTTAATAATTGTTTTAATCTAAACCAAATATTAGGGTCTGGTATTGCAAAACTATTATCTTTTCTAAAATAATGTTCTATTTGAGTTCTTGGTATATTTAATTCTTCTGCAAGTTCATTATTAGTTAATTCTGTTTCTAATTTAGCATCTCTTAATATTTCTTTTAATTTTTCTATGTCAACTGGATACTTTCTAACTAATACTTTTTGAACAATATTATGTGTTATTATTGATGGCTCAGCAATAGCTGTTACTGTTCCATGATTTTCTTTAACTGTTGGTGCTATACCTTCACTATCAACTATTCTGCTTGCATCGTGTCCACTTGGCATATAATTTCCTATTGTTTTAATTATTGGTACATTTCCACCACCATTTCCCATTGCTGCTTGTAATGTATCACATTCTCCATTTGTATCTTGTATTTTACCTTTACTACCAAAATTTCTACCATAAGCTCCTGGTAATTTTTCTTCTACGATACTAGGTTGTCTCCAACCACCTTGCATAACATCTAATGTAGGAGCTAAACCTTCTTTGTCGTATATACTGCCTGCTTGGTGTTTAGATTTTTCATCATCAAATATTCCACCAACTCTTACACATTTAGGGTCTTTCCAATCTCTTGCTAAAATAGTATCAGAGTATTCCTTTTCTTGTATTCTCTTTCTTTCTTGCATAAAATTACTACATTCTATTTTAGAAACCTTATCATCACTTAAATAATATTTTTCATCTACTTTTGGCTCTAACATATCTTTTAGTCTTAATTTAAGTTCTTCTTTCTCTGGGAATACAAAATTTCCTTTATCTATGTCTTTTCTAATAGATATTGTATAAACTCTTTCTCTATTTTGTGGTATTCCATAATCTTTTCCATTTAAAACTTGATAATATGAATTATATCCTAATATATCCATAGTTTCTATATAAGCATCAAAATTGTGTTTATGTTTACTTGACAATAAATTCTTTACATTTTCCCACATTACATATTTTGGTCTTAATTTGCCTACTATTCTTATTGTTTCGTACATTAAACTTGACCTTGTTCCACTACCTAAATCTCCACCTGCTTGTTTTCCAGCAACTGAAAAATCTTGACAAGGACTACCGTGCATTATAAAATCTACATCTATATTTTTATCCCATTTTGTTATATCTTGTGGTTCAAAATTTTCATTAAACATTGCATTATAACTTGCAACTGCATATTTATCTATTTCCACATAATCTACAACTTTATGTGGTATATTTTGTCTTTCAAAAGCTTTTCTTATTGCTCCTATACCACCAAATAATTCTAAAATTTTAATTTCTCCCATCTTTTTTCTCCTTCTTTAAATGTTTCTAAAAGTTCAAAAATTACATATAATTGAATTGATAATACTATTATAGATATTATCATAAATATCATAAATATTTTTAAACCTCCCATAATTATATTTCCTCTCCGTTATAGTATTTGTCTATTTCTTTTTTTAGTTCTTCTTTCTTCTTTGTTCTGCTTACCTTAAATGTTGTTGCTTTTACTTCAAAACTTGTTTTTACATCATCAGAGTATTCTACTTCACATTCCTGATACAGCTGTTGATTTCTAACAGTTCTATCTCCATCTTTTCTATGTTCTATAATCATATATTCATAATAATTATGTGGGTCAAGTTTTTCAGCTAATAATACTAATTCATCTAAATCCTCTGAAATAAATCTTCCTTTTCTTATATCTTTATCTTCATCTACCCAGCCTTTTAATTTATGTTGTGCATATAATTGAAACATTGCCTATTACTCTCCTTTGTTATTAATCTTCTCTACCTCTTTCAATATTTTTAATTTCATCTTCTAATTGTTTATATGTTATTTCAGGTTTTACATCTACTTTTAAATCATTTTTAAATTTGTATCTTTTCATATACGCTCTTAATTCTTCTAAGTCAACAAAAGTTCTGCCTTTTTTATTTTTATCTATATTATAACCTAATGTTCTAAGGTCATCAGCCTCTACATAAATAGACTTTCTGCCATTTCTTGTTTGTTGCCAAATTTCTTCTTCAAGTTTTTCTATTAAATTCATTAGTTTACATCTCCCTTTCATATTTTTTCTTTGATAAATCTTCTTGCAGCACTTTAATATTCTTTTTATATTTTCCTAGAAATTTCATTGTATCTAATAATACATCTACTTCTAATAATTTTTGTTCAAGAGATTTAGTTTTGTCTGCTTTTATTCTTTCTCCTTCTTTCATTAAAAAATCATGTATTCTATCTATTACTGCTCCTTGTATTTCTTCTTCATTCATCTTCCATCATCTCTCTCCTTTTCTTCATGTTTTATTATTTCTTCTAGCAAATTTCCTAATGCTGTATATTCTGCATTTAGTTTGTTTATTTTTTCTTGTAATTCTTTTCTTCTATCTAATAACACTTTTATATCTTCTTTTTTTACCATATTACTCCTCCAACAATTCATGATTATTATATATATTTCCTATTACTTCTCCATACACATTCCAAATATCTGTAGAAATAAAGTTTGTATCATCTTCATTGATGGCTTCAAATTCTGCATTTCTAAATACTATTTTATAGTTTTCATATTCTCCATCATACATTTTAAATTTTACTATATCTCCCTCATATATTTCTTTTCCGTTTTTATCATATAACCCTGTAAATTGTCCTATTGTGTCTTTATCTATATTAAATCCTACACCACTTTCGTTTATAAGCTGCCATATATCACATTCTTCAAAGTCTTCTTCATCTTTATATTTCTCTGTAATATGAATTATTCCACCATATTCCCAAAAGTTGTCTAATCCTTTTTCTTTTACTTTTGCTCTGTACTTAATTTCTCGCATATTATTCATCTAACCAATCAACCTCCATTTCATCTTCCCATTTTGTTATAGTTCTTGATTGTATTTTTAGCTTTGAATAATTTTTGAAGTCTTTTCTGTGATGTTTAAAGAAATGCTTTGCACTTTCTACATCTCTAAATTTTCCTTCTCTGTACCATTTTTCTGTACCATTTTTTAAACCTGCGATACTATATTGCTTTAAATTTTCTTCTTCGTTCATTAAATTCGCCTCCTTATATATCATATTTATTTAATTCTTCTATGATAGCATCTCTTGATACTTTTATGAATTTAATTATTTTGTTGTAATTCTTTTTGTTTAAGTTATAGAATTCGTTTTCTATAATATCAGTTTTAGTACATATTGGTAAATGTATACCATGTAAATATCCACCTTCCATATAGTCTACTGATATTTTGCCATATCCATCTTCATTATAATAAATTCTAATATATCCAGAACCTGCTATATTATATATTATGTAACTATATTCATAGTTTTTATCTAATGATTTTAGCTCTTCATACGTTGGAATTCTATCATAAATTATTTTCGTCATCTTATTCCTCCACTTTTTCTACTAAACCTGCTTGTATTAAATCATATAATGTACTCATATATAATGTTGTATTAAATGCACTATCATTATAAAAAACAATTTGCCCTCTAAAACTATCTATATCTTCTTCTATTAATACAATAAACTTATTAAATGTACCTAGACAATGTTTATAATAATAATTCATTTCTTTATCGTACTTAAAACCAAACTTTTCTAATTCTTTTAAATCTACATTATCTTTTATTTTTAACATTATTTACTCCTCTACTTTATATTCTATTGCATTAAATTGTTCTTTTGTTACTATTGTTTTAATCTCTTCTTCATTATATCCATAATATTCTCCAAAATCATCACTATATTCTGTTCCAATATCATAATCACAATTTTCATTTTTAAAACATAACACCTTTTCTCCATTTACATAGTCGCCTACTTCTATTAGGTCTATTATATTTTTGCTATGTTTTGTTATTTGTTCTTTATCATAGGATATAGGCAAGCTATTTACACTCATTTCTACATATATTGTCTTATCTGCGCTAGAGATTCTTACAAGTTTTCCAATTCCAATGTATCTTCTATCTTTATTAATTCTTACATATTCCCCTATTTGTATGTTACCGACATTTTCGCCGGTAACAACATCTACTTTATACAACTTTCTTGTTGCCCTTAATTCTTCATCATCTAAATCTGGCATTTATATCACTTCCTCACTTTCTCTATTTCTTATTACTAATGCTTTAATTTCTGCTCTGCTAATATTAGGTAAATAT
>JAZLBY010000058.1:0-11160 GCA_045613965.1 Candidatus Scatovivens sp. | reverse complement strand
AAATATGTCTATTTTAGCATCTTGATCTAAAAGAGAAGCAATTAATTTTTCATCAAGAGAGTTAGTAGCAACTATTTTACAATCAGGATATCCAGCTTCATCTAAACGTTTTCTAACTTCTTTAGATAGGTACGCTAAATCTCCACTGTCTAATCTAACAGCAACTGGTCTAGCACCAAGAGGAGCTAATATGTCGTTTGATACTCTAATAGCGTTTTCTAATCCGCTATTTAATGTGTCATAAGTATCTATTAAGAATGTGCATCCATGAGGATATATCTCGGCATATGTTTTAAATGCTTCATATTCAGAGTCAAAACTTTGTATCCAACTGTGAGCCATAGTACCACTAACAGTAACATCAAATTCTTTAGCTGAAATTGAACAGCTTGTTCCAATAGCACCACCAATAATAGCAGCTCTAGCTCCATAAATTGCAGCATCAGGACCATGTGCACGTCTAGCACCGAATTCCATAACAGGTCTTCCTTTAGCTTGATTAACAATTCTTCTAGTTTTAGTAGCAATTAAACTTTGGTGATTAACTGTAAGAAGAATTAATGTTTCTAAAAGTTGTGCTTCAATTAAAGGAGCTTTAACAGTAATTAAAGGTTCACCAGGGAATACAATAGTTCCTTCTGGAATAGCATAAATATCTCCAGTAAATTTAAAGTTTCTTAAATAATCTAAAAACTCTTCTGAAAAAGATGAGTTAACTGATCTTAAGTAGTTAATATCCTCTTCAGTAAATCTTAAATTTTGAACTGATTCGATAACTTGTTTAAGTCCAGCGAAGATAGCAAATCCTCCTTCATCTGGAACACGTCTAAAGAACATATCAAAATAAGCTATATCATTCATATTTTTATTAAAATATCCATTTGCCATTGTAAATTCATAAAAATCGGCAATCATACCTAAATTTCTTTTGTCCATAAATTTATCTCCTAAAATAAAATTCTATTCTATAAAAGTATATTGCTAAATTGCAAAAAGGTCAATAAATATCTAATTTGTAATAAATGAATTGGTCGACAAATATATGTAAAATGAATAATATAAATTAAAAGAATAGTAAGTAAAAATATTAATTATGTGTTATTTTAAGATAATTAATTTTTATTAAATTTACCTTTTAAATATAGACAAAAAATGCGTTTTCGTATAAAATAGTAATGTTAAATTATAGCGAAAAGAAGGGAAGTCTTAAAATGAATAATTATACAGATGAAGAACAAGAATTTGAAGACGAATTAGCTAAAAGTAGAAAATTAAGAGAGCAAATTAATATTGTTTTTGATGATGAAGTAGATGAAGAAGTAGAAGAAAAAGTACATAGAAGAGAACCAAAACCTAAAAAAGTAAAATCAGGTAAAAGTAAAATATCAGTTCAAAAAGTATTTACATATTTATTCTTACTAGGAACAATTGGTATCATGACAGTATTATTCTTACTATATGGACCAATTAGTACATTTAGAGAATGGTTAGTAACAACAGCTATGACAACTATGACTCATCAATATTTTGCAACATGGTTTTATGATGACGAAACAATAGAACATATATTAGAAAATAATAAAATTATAGAAGTAAATGAAGATACAAACTTAGATGATATTGTTATTGGTGGAGATTTAAATAAAACACAATATGCAAATGAGTATGAAAGAAATATCTTTGAAAAAGATCCAAATAATAACGACTATAAAATTATCGAAATTAGTGAAAAGAATTTTGATGGATATTTAGCAATTATATATGATCCATCAAGAGTTGAAACAGTAGTTACTAAAAAACTTGGAACTAGTGGTCAATATTTAACAAAAATGGCGGCAGATAATGATGCACTAATCGCAATTAATGGTGGAGGATTTAATGATCCTAACTTTAATTCAACAGGTGGTTCTCCACTTGGGATAACAGTTGCTGGTGGCGAATATGTAAAATATGAATCATATTCAGGACCTGGTGGAATTATCGGATTTACTGATGATAATAAATTATATTTAGGTAAATGTTCAGTACAAGAAGCTAAATCAATGGGAATTAGAGATGCTGTTACATTCGGACCATTTTTAATTGTTAACGGTAAATCATCTGCAGTACTTGGTAATGGTGGTTGGGGATCTGCTCCTAGAACTGCTATTGGCCAAAGAAAAGATGGTATAGTATTATTCTTAGTTATCGATGGAAGAAAAGCAACAAAATTTGGTGCTGATATGGATGATATGATTAGAATAATGGAAAACTATGGTGCATATAATGCAGCTAACTTAGATGGTGGTACATCAAGTGTTTTAGTTGTAGATGATGTAATTGTAAATGATCCAATCGATAGTACAGGTGCTCATAAGACAAGACCAATTGCAACAGGATTTGTTTTAAAAGCCGATGATAGTGATAACGGAGATAAATCAGTTGTACAAGATAAATTAAGTAAATAATTAATTAATAAAGATTTATAAAGATAAAAGGCAGTTTTAAGAACTGTCTTTTTGTTTTAATTTATATTGTAATTTTACTAAATATTTATTATAATAACTATAGTGGTATTAGGCCACGCTCCTTAAATATATTAATTTTATATATAAGGATTTTCTAAGTTTAAATTTGGGGAAAGGTAGCAGGGAAACTTGCTACTTTTTCTTTTTTCAAAATTAAAATAAAAGAGCATTTAAAAGACGTTTATTTTTCAAAAATTTATTGATTTATTGTGCTTTTTAAAATATAATGATAACGAATTATACGTTAAAATTAGAGGAAAAATTATGCCAGAATTTAAAGTATTTAAAGGTAATAGAGAAAAGGTTTTTAAAATGTTTAGACGTGATAATGTACCACTAGTATTTATAATCCTTTTAGCGATTGTAATTGGTATGTTAGTAGCGACTATTTTGGCTTTTTATAAAAATCAACAAGAGACGAATTTAATTCAATCAGGTATTTTTATAAAAGGTGTTAACGTATCTGGCCTTACTAAAGATGAAGCAATAGCTCTTGTAAATGAAGAACTAAAAGGTCAAATGAATGATAATATTGAGCTAACATATAAAAACCATAATTATTATGTAGAAGTAGAACAAATTGAAGCAAAATTTGATATTGAAGGTGCAGTTGATTATGCGTTCCAAATTGCAAAAACAGGTGATTTTGCTCAAGATATGAAAGATTATATTACAGTACTTGTTCATAATATTAATATTGAACCAATATTTGTATATAACGATGTAGAACTTCAAAAATATCTTGAAACTATAGAAAGAAATCTTCCTGATCAAATTGTTGAAGCTTCATATTATTTAGAAGATGATGAACTTGTTATAACTAAAGGAACTAATGGAGCTGGAATAGAATTTGAACCACTAAAGGAACAAATTGTAGCAGCTTTAAAAGATATTAGTTATTCAAGAAAATATATTAATATTCCTACATATGTTACTTATCCAGCACCTATTGATGTGGATAGTATTCATAGCGAAATATTTAGACAGCCAGAAAATGCATATTTTACAACTGATCCATATGCTGTGTATCCAGATGTAGAAGGTGTAGATTTTGATAAAGAAGGAATGAAAAAATTAATAGCTGATAACCCTGATTCTGAAGAATATATTTGTAATTTACAATATTCAAAAGCAGATGTTACAGTTAAAGATTTAGGACAAGAAGCATTCCCACATGTACTAGCTACATTTAGTACTAAATATGCTACAAGTAACACAGATAGAACTACTAACTTAAGATTAGCTTCTAACAAGATAAATGGTACAGTTATATTGCCAGGTGAAGAATTTTCTTATAATAAAGTTGTAGGTCGTAGAACTATAGCTGCTGGTTATAAAGAAGCTGCTATTTATTCTAATGGAGAAGTTACACAAGGTTTAGGTGGAGGAATTTGCCAAATATCAACTACTCTTTATAATGCTGTAGTTGGTGCTAATTTAAAAATTACTGAAAGAAGAAACCATATGTTTGTTCCATCTTATGTTGATGGTGGAATGGATGCAACTGTTGTTTACGGATCACAAGATTTTAAATTCGTAAATACAAGAGATTATCCAATTAAGATAGAATCATCAGTATCTGGTGGTATCGCAAGAGTTAAAGTATATGGATTAAGAACTGATAATGAATATAAGATAACTATAGAATCAAAAACTGTTAAGAACTCATCAAAGAGCTTTGTTGTAGAAGCATATAAAGTTTATAGACAAGATGGTGAAGTTATTAAAAGAGAAAGAATTTCTAGAGATACTTATAAAAAACAATAAGGATTTAGGAGCAATTTAAATGAGAATTAGAAGAAAAAAATGGGCTGCAGAAGAACTTGAAAAAGCTAAGTTTTATATTGATAAGCCAGATGAATTTAAAGGTACTTGGAAAGGTAAATTTAAAAATGAAAACTTACCACTATATGTAGAATTAGGATGCGGTAAAGGATCATTTATTGCAAATCTTGCATCAAAACATAAAGAAGATGCAAACTACATTGCAGTTGATATGATCGAAGCTATGCTTGGTCTATCTAAAAGAAATATTGAAGCTTGTTATAATTATGAAGATCCAGAAAACCTTTATTTAATTAGAGCTAATGTTGAACAAATATTAAATGTATTTTCTAAAGAGGATAAAATAGAAAGAATTTATATTAATTTCTGTAATCCTTGGCCTAAGAAAAAACATAATAAGAAAAGATTAACTCATACTAGACAACTTAATTCATATAAAGAATTATTAACAGGAAATAAAGAAATTTATTTTAAAACTGATTCAGATTTATTATTTGAAGCAAGTCTTGAATATTTTGCAGAATGTGGTTTTGAAATTGTAAGTAAAACTTATGATCTTCATAATGAACCAATATTTGAAGAGAATGTTATGACTGAACATGAGAAGATGTTTTCTGAAGAGGGTATAAAGATAAAAGCATTAATTGCCAAATTGGTGTAATATCTTTATCATGCTTTTGTTATCTAATTTTAAAATAGTTTTAAGACTATTTTAAGGTTATGTATATAAAATTCAAATGAAATATTAAAATTTAAAGGAGGACGAGACTTTGATAGAGGTAAGAAATGTTACTAAAAAATATGGTAAATTCTACGCAGTTAGAAATATCAACTTCGAAGTCAAAGAAGGAGAAATTGTTGGTTTCTTAGGACGTAATGGTGCTGGTAAATCTACAACAATGAATATGATTACTGGTTTCATTGAGCCAACAGAAGGAGAAATTTTAGTAGGTGGATACGATATCGATTTATATCCTAAAAAAGTTAAAGCTCAAATAGGATATATGCCAGAAGGTACACCACTATATTACGATTTAACAGTTAAAGAGTTTGTTACTTATATGGCTGAATTAAAAAGAATTCCTAAAGCAAACAGAAAAGAAGCTGTTAAAGAAGCTATTGCACGTACAGGCTTAGAAGTTGTTCAAAACAACTTAACTAAAAACCTTTCAAGAGGTTACAAACAAAGAGTTAGTATGGCAGGAGCTATTGTTGGAAATCCTAAAATCTTAATTTTAGACGAACCAACTGTAGGACTTGATCCTAAACAAGTAATTGAAATAAGAGAACTTATTAAATCTTTTAGAAAAGATCATACAGTACTTGTTAGTTCTCATATTCTTTCTGAAGTAAGTCAAATTTGCGAAAAAGTTATCATTATTGATAAAGGTGAAATTATCGCAGTTGATACACCAGAAAACTTAGAAAAACAAACAAAAGAGAAATTTACTGTAGATATTACAGTTGATGATATGAATAATAAATTTGCAAGCGTTAAAGAAGTTATTCCTTCTATTGAAACAATTGACCTTGTTGATACTTTAGAAGATGGAACTAAAAAATATAAAATAGCTTTAAAAGATAAAAAAGATATTAGAAAAGAATTATTCTCAATTTGTGCTAAAGAAAATATCATCATTATCGAAATGAAACAAGAAGATACAAGCTTAGAAGATGCTTTCATTTCTTTAGTTGAAGGTAGAAAAGAATATTCTCAAAAAGAAATTAACAAAATGGAATATGAAAGAGAAATTGAAGAATTAAGAAAAGAAGAAGAAGAAGCTAAACAAGAAAAAGCTTTCAAAAAACAAGCTATTAAAGAAGAAAAAGCTAGAAAAAAAGCTGCAAAAGAGGCTAAAAAATTATCTAAAGAAGCTGAAAAAGCTAAAAAAGAAGAAAAAACAGAAGAGCCTATAAAAGAAGAAAAAGCAGCTAAACAAGAAGCTAAAGCTGAAGAAGTTAAAGCAGAAGAAACAAAAACAGAAGAAGGAGGAGATAAATAATGTGGACAATAGTAAAAAAAGAATTTAAAAGTTATCTATTATCTCCAATAGGATATGTTTTCGTAGGATTATTCTTATTTATATTTAGTATATTTTTCTATGTAACATTATTCCAATATAGATCAATTAATTTTGAATATTTATTTTATAATGGAGCAACAATCTTAACATTTATAACACCAATTTTAACAATGAGAATGTTTGCTGAAGAAAGAAAAAACGGAACAGAACAATTATTATTAACTTCACCAAGAAGTATAACATCAATTGTTTTAGGTAAATTTATAGCAGCTGCGTTAATAATGGCTATTACAATAGCTCTTACAATGATTTATTTTGTAATCTTAAGTTTCTTTGGAAAACCATCATTAGCTGTTGCATTAAATACATTACTAGGATTTTTCTTATTAAGTCTTGCATACATTTCATTTGGTATGTTTGCATCAAGCATTACAGAAAATCAAATAGTTGCTTCAGTAGTAACAATTGGTGTATTTATGGCAATGTGGTTTTTACCAGAAACACTTCCAATATTAGATATATTTGCTCTAATATTTAAATTTGAAAATTATGCAATCGGTTTAATATCAATTGCTGATGTAGTTACATTTATATCTTTCACACTATTATTTATACTACTTACAATAATTACATTACAAAGAAGAAAGAGTGTTAAATAAGAAGGGGAGGAGAAATGATGGAAAACAATAAAAAAATTAAATTTTCAGAAAAACTATCTCTAGCTTTCAGAAGAAAATGGGTAGTAGATAGCACAAAAGTATTTTTAATAGTTGCTATTTTAGTTGCATCATATATTGCACTTAACTTAGGAATTAAAAATTTAGATTTGCCTGAAATAGATGTTACAGAAAATAAAGTATTTACTTTAACAGATGCATCTAAAAAAGCAGTTTCAGACATTCAAAATGAAATTAAAATTTATGCTTATGGATTTGATGAAGATTCAACATTAATGGACTTCTTAAAACAATACCATGAAGCAAATAATAAAATTACAAGCGAAATATTAACAGAAGAATCTAATTATGGATTAGTTCAAGAATATGGATTAGAATCAGGATATCAAGTTTTAGTATTAGTATCTGGTGATTCTAAAAAAGTAATAGATAGTTCAGCTTTCTCAACATATGATTATACAACATATCAACAAGTTGACGTTACAGAACAAACTATTACAAATTCAATTCTTTCTTTAACAGATGTAAATAAACCAAAAATTTACTTCTTAACAGGACATAATGAATTATCAATTGATACAGATATGGTATCACTTGGATTATATTTAAATAACGAAGCATTTGAACATGCAAACTTAAATTTATTACAAACAAGAGCTGTACCAGAAGATTGTAACGTTTTAGCTGTTACTTCACCTGATAAAGATTTTACAGAAGAAGAAGTAACTATGATTAAAGATTACATCAATAGAGGTGGAAATATCTACTTCACAATGGATACAGTAGCAGATGGAACAAAACTTCCAAATGTTCAAAAAGTATTAGATGAATACGGTGTTACGTTTGAAAATGGTTATATAATGGAACTTGATGAAAAATCAGCTTTATCAGGATATTCTCAAATATTTACACCACAAATTGCACCAGATCACCAAATTACAATGGATATCTATACAGATAGCTATATGTGGCTAGTATATTCAGGAAGATTAACATGGAAAGATGCTGGAGAATTAACAAACTTAGGTGTTTCTAAAGCTTCAGTTTTAAAAACATCTGAAACAGCAGCGTTTATTACAGATTTAAGTAAAAACGTTACAGAAGCTATAAAATCAGCTAAAGTTGAAGAATGTGAAATTGCTGCAGTAGCTGCTAAAACAATTAAAGATGCAGAAGGAAATGACACAGAAGTACAATCTAAACTTGTTATTTCAGCTGTAGGTTCACATGCTACAGATTATAAAGTATCACAACTTTCTGACACATATCCATTAGTAGCTTTCGGAAGCAATAGAGACTTTATATTAAACTCATTTGCATTCTTAGCAGAAAAAGATAATATCGTAACAATTAGAAAAGATATGGCTAATTCAACATATACACCAACAGAGATCCAAAACAGAATAGTATTAACTATTATATTCTCTGTACCATTAATTATAATTGTTTCAGGTATCATTATCTGGAGATACAGAAAAATGAGAAAATAATAGTTTAAGTTTGAAATAATTTAGTATTTTAAATTTAACTAAAAATTAATAATAAATTAATAATTATTAAATAATGTAAAAATAGGCGTTTGAGTATAAGCTCAAGCGTCTTTTTTGTTACGCGCATAAGCATTTTAGGAGTTTTGTGAAATTTTCAAAAATCGTCAAAATTTACCTAAAAAATGGGGTCTTAAAACCCTTGATAATAGCTAGGTTCAAAATTGGTCTTCAAAAAATACTCTCAAGTGGTGTAAAAACGAGAAAAAACGAGAATAAAAGAGGTAATTGGCCAAGGAAACAATATTTTTATTATAGACTTTACCGTAAAAAATCGATTAATTGGAAGAAATAGGAAGTTTTTGCAAATTGCTTTTTAAAATTTTCGAGAGTAAGATAATCTTGTGGTGGTATATATATCTAAAAAATACCATATTTAGAATTCTATATATACTTATCACTATCAAAATTTAGGAGAACTTTTTATGAATAAGAAAAAGAAATCAAAACCACGAACTATGAAATCTTCTGATGGGGAGGTAGCCAAGCAGAAGATATTCAATTATTACATTAAAGAAATGGAGGAACGTACTGAGAATTTTACATTAAATAATCCTGATGCCCAAGGCACAAAATTTTATTTATTCCAAACAATTCGTAGTAAAGATGAAGTAAGAGACATGATATTCAAGCTTGCTTATTTCTATGATAGAAATTTCGTTGGAAACAAAGATTTTATGCATATACCAAATATATCTAATATTTTAGATAATGTTTTAAAATATCCTATATTACTTGCTAGTAAAAAAGATAAGTATGGTGATGAAGATATACTTGGTGTAACAACAGTTAAAATGGAAAACAATTCATCTATTGGTGATAATCCATGTTTCCCAACAGTAAATGAAAATGTACTTTCTATTACTGGAATATTAGCAAAAATGAATAACGAAGATGAATCTGAAATCAGAGTTAGAGGCGTAGGTAAAGAATTATTTAAATCAGCTATTAAAGCTGCTGTTGAGATTAATAAGATTGAACCAGTAAGATTAATTTTTGAAGTAGACTGTAGAAATACAAACAGTTTAAATGCTGCTTGTAAAGCTATGAAAGATCTTCAAAAAGAAGGATTAAATATCAATATCTTTATTACTGGATATTATGAAATCAAAAACAAAGATAAATCTTTAACTGAAGCTCCAACATTTATTTTAGAAATCGACTTAACAGGAGCAAAAACATTAAGTAAAAACGAAATAAAATTCTCTTATGCAAATTGTCAAAAAGAGACATTATTTAGAGACTTAAGCGATGTTATTAAAAATACTACAAATGAAGTGAGAAGTTTTATTAATCCAAAAGATGATAAAACTGTAATGTATCATCAAATTAAACCTGTAAATGCTTTAGCAGTTAATCTAGACGTAGGATCTACTGCAGAAGGTAATGAAAGAGTACCTGTATTAAAAGCTTTACAATTAGTATAATTTAACCTTAAGAAGGCTAAATAGAAAAGAGAGTAAATAAATATGAAACAGGAAAAATTTAATTTAAATATAACAAGAGAAGCTTTAAGAGTTAGAAAAAATGGTAAGATATCAAATCTTGCTTATCCTAAAGCATTCGGAAACAAAGAAAAAAATAATTTCATAAGTGCAGATGAAAAAGATTGTGTTTTACAAATTAAAACACCAAAATGTAAATCTGTAAGCGAAGTCTATAATAAATTAGAAGAAATAACTAACGTAGTTATGCTGGCTATGCATGATAATGAAGAACTATTATGGCCAGCTTCACAAAAAGAAAATGAAGATACAAAAATTACATTAAAACTAACTATTGATGAAGAATATTATCAAGAATTAGTAGAACTTGAAAAAGGTTCTATTCCAGAAAAATTAGAAGATGGAATAAAAGAAATAAACACAAATCTAAAAGAAGATTTAAAACTTTTAAAACCAGTATTTGGTGATGTAAAAGTAAAATGCACAAAACATGATGTTAAACTTGAAAATATTAATTTAAATTATAATGCTAAATGTGGTATTACAGAAAACGATATATATGTGTTAGTATCATTTATATTTGGTGCTTTAAAGAAAGATGAATCATCTACTTTAAATAAAAAATTAAAACATTTAGAATCAAGTTTAAAAAATTATGGATTAAAAAATAAAGAAGCATTAAAAGAACTTGCCTCTTCAAAAGAAGAACAAAAAAGACTTGATCAAGAAGCAAAATTAAGCTTCGAAGAAATGATAAAAGTAGCAGAAAATCATTTAGAAAATGGTTATATGCAAAGATATAAAATCAATAAATATGATAAATTAGTAGCAGAATCAGTTGCTATTATAAAAGATGCTATATCACAAGGTATAGATTATAAAATTCTAAACGAAGAAAAAAGTGTAGTAGAATTTTCTATAGGTAATAAAAAAGAATTTGTAATTGAAGGAAACAAAACAGATAGAGACTCTTATATATTCCCAATAATTACAGACGATAAATTTATTGCTAAAGAAATAATGGCAAATGCATCTTTAAATGTACCAAAAGCTATTTTACTTGATAAAGAAATGGATCAAGATGAAATAGAAGGATTAGTAAATAAGTTTTATAATACAAAACTTGTTGTTAAACCAAGAAACACAAACTATGGTATAGGAATTACAGTATTTTC
>JAZLBY010000057.1:0-14590 GCA_045613965.1 Candidatus Scatovivens sp. | reverse complement strand
TAGCTCTTTTCTTTGTTGTAGGTTTTTTATCTTCTTTTTCTTCTACTAAATCCTTTTCTTTCTTCATTTCCTAAAATTCCCTCCTACTTCTTTTTAGCTAATTCAATAATGACTTCATTTAATTCTCTTTCTAATTTAGCTACTTCCTCTTTAGTATAAGCAGAACTATTATCTAACATTCTAATTATTTCTAATTTTCTATTAGACAATCTGTCTTTATTATAAATAGTCACAACATCTTCTATACATTTTTCAACTGATGATATCTCATAATCTGTTACTAATATTTCACTAACATGAGATTGAATTGATTGATCTTCAATATTAGCAATTAATTGTAAAATCTTTTCACTCTCTTCTTCAGTTGATTCTAAGATTTTTTCAAATATTATTTTATTTGTTTCTAATTTAAAATCGTCTAATGTTATATGAGTTACTATTTGTTCGAATGATTCTCTAAAGTGATTAATTAGCAAATAAATAATCATATTTTCTCTTTTAATAACTGCTGGACTTATTTCTACACTCTTTGGTTCTTTTACTACTGGCTTAGTTAATACTTTTTCAGTTGTTTTTCCTGTATATAAAGCCTTATTAACCTCTGCATAAATTGCTTCTCTTGAAATATTGTACTCATCAGCAATATGATCAATATAAATTTCTCTTTCAATTTTGTTTTCAACACTTGAAAGAATTTGCGTAATTTCTTTTAAGAATCTTATCTTATCATTAGCATTTTCTAGATTGTATTTATTTTTAAGCATTTTAATCTTAAATTCTACTAGTGATATTGCACTATCAATAAGCATATTAAATCTACCACTACCATACTTAATTACGTATTCATCTGGATCTTTAGCACCTTCCATTTGTAAAACTCTCGCATCACAACCTTGAGCCTCAAGAATTCCAAGTCCTCTCATTATCGCTTCTTGTCCTGCACTATCAGAGTCATAACTAACAATTACTTGCTCACAATATTTTCTTAATAATCTTCCTTGTTCTTCTGTCAAGGCTGTTCCTAGTGAAGCAACTACGTTATTAAATCCTCTTTGATATAGCGATATAGCATCCATATACCCTTCGACTAATATTATTCTTTTTGAATCACTTTGTTTTGCTAAGTTCATTCCAAATAAGTGCTTTTTCTTTGAATAAACTAAGTTTTCATTAGAATTTATGTATTTTGCTATTTTATCATTTTGTTCTAATTTTCTACCACCAAAAGCTATAACCTTTCCACTTACATCCATAATTGGAAACATTAATCTTTTTCTATATCTGTCTATAAATTCGCCTCTATCATTTTTATTTACTAGACCAGTTGCAAGAATTTCTTCATCTTTAAAACCTTGTGCTTTTAAATGTTTATACAATTCATTATATTCTCCTGAATATCCTATTTTAAAAGCTTTCAAAGTATTATTATCAAGTTTTCTTTGTTTTACATAGTCTTGAGCAATTTTTGCTAAAGGCTTATACAACCTCTCGTGGTAAAAGATTGTAGTTTCTGCATTAATTTTATACATTCTATCTTTTAGATATTGAGTTTTGTTAAACTCCGCATTTTGTGATGTTGGAAGTTCAATTCTTGCTCTTTCTGCTAAAAGTTCCAATGCTTCTTTGAATGATACTCTTTCTATCTCACTAACGAACGTGAAAACATCTCCGCCTTTATGACATCCAAAACAATGGAAATATTGTCTATCGGCAGAAACAGAAAAAGAAGGTGATTTTTCTTTATGAAATGGGCATAAGCCGAAAAAATTTCTACCACTTCTTTTTAACGTTACATATTGAGAAATTACATCTACTATATCATTTGAAGATCTAATTTCCTCTTTTAATTCATCAGTGTATTGAACCATTCTTAAAACCTTTCTTTTATATTATTCGACATAGAAGTCTCAAATCCTTCATTTTATGTTAATTATTTTGCATTTTTGTAACATGTTTGAAATAATTAGCTATATATCAAGGTTTGAAGCAACAAAAAAGATTATATATTTTTTTAATATATAATCTTTCTCTCTATTGTTATCTTTTAATTAATTAGCTGGGATGAATTTTTTAACGATGTTGTCAGCTGGCTCTTCTGCCATACCAACAGCTCTTTGTAGTTCATCAACAGTTCCTATTCCATGTAATTCATAAGAAGTGTTAATTTTTGTATCTACTAAATTTTCAATTTCATCTTTTTCTTTACTTTCAGCTAATACTAATTCACTTACTAAAATTTGTTTAGCATTTAATAGCATTTTCTTTTCAGTTGTAGATAACCCTTTATCTTTTTGTTTGAAACTTAAATTTCTAACAATGTCTGCTACTTCGAAAATGTCTCCAGATTTCATTTTTTCAACATTATCTCTGTATCTTTTGTTCCATTTCATAGACATTTCAGTGCTATCTTGCTCTAAAACATTTATTACTTTTCCGGCTGTTTCTTTATCTATAATATTACGTACTCCTATTTCTTCTGCTTTAGCTGTAGGTACCATAACTTTAACTTCGCCTGGCATCTTAATAATATAGTATGATTGTTTTTCATCTAAAATAGATCTTTCTTCGATTGTTTCAATAACACCTGCTCCGTGCATTGGATATACAATTTTATCTCCTACTTTAAACATATCGTCACTCCTTCCAAGTAATATCAAAATTACTACATTACAATTATACTACATTTTTTGTAAAAAGTCAAAGAAATATAACGATTTTTTTAAAAACTTTTCATTTATATTACAATATTTTACTTTTAAGCAAAACAATAGGGCCCTAAGGCCCTACAATATTTTCTATTTATTTGTTGATCCAAATCCACCAAGTCTTTCACCAGCTGCAATATCATCATCTGTTACTAAATATTTTTGGAAAATTGCTTGTCCAATAGCATCTCCTTTTTTGATTTCTACATCTTCATCTTTTATATTATAGAATGCAAACATGATATGTCCATCATTATCAGGATTTCCATAATAATCTTTATCAACAACACCAACGCTATTAGCTAAAATTAATCCTCTTTTACCTGGATTAGAGCTTCTGTTATATAAAAGAAGCATTTCATCATCTTCCATAAAAGCTTTTATTCCTGTTTTTACTAAAGTTGGTTTTTGTCCTCTTTTAAATGCTGGAATTATTGTATCTTCTGCTGCTTCAACATCATATCCTGCTGAATATTTAGTTTTTCTTACTGGAAGGTTAATTCCTGCATCTTCAAATCCTTTAGCTACTTCAAATCCACGTTTTTTCATATCATTTTCTCCTTTATTTTCACTTATTTCTTCCTTATTATATAATCTCATATACAGTTTTGCAAGCATAAATTAAAATAAAAAAGCATACAAAAAAGACGTTCTAAACGAACGTCTTTAAAACCAAAATTAGTCTTGTGAATATGCAACGATTGCAATGTGTCTTGCTCTTTTAACAGCTGTTGTGATTTCTCTTTGATGTTTAGCACAAGCACCTGTTGCTCTTCTTGGTAATATTTTACCTTTTTCATTGATAAATTTTCTTAATTGTTCAACGTTTTTATAATCTAACTCAAAGTTTTTGTCATTGCATAATGCGCAAACTTTTTTTCTCATTTTTCTAAACTTTGGGTTGAAATCATCATCTTGGTTGTTTCTATTATTTCTTCTATTTTGTTTTTTATCAGCCATCGAAAACTCCTCCTATTCCTTAATACTCCATATTAACACTAGAATGGTAAGTCATCATCTGAAGCAGTAACTTGAAATTCAGCGCTTTGAGCAACTGATTCTCCAAATGTGCTTTCAAATCCTGATGCTTCTCCATCTCTTTTACTATCTGCAAAATAAGCTTCTTCAGCAATTACTTCTGTTACATAATGTTTTTGTCCATTTTCATCATCCCAGTTTCTTGTTTGGATTCTTCCAATAATTGAAACTTGTTGACCTTTTTTGAAATATTTACTGCAGAATTCTCCAGTTTTGTTCCAAGCAACGATATTAATAAAATCAGCTTGTCTTTCTTCTCCTTGTCTAGCAAATCTTCTGTTTACTGCTAAACTGAATGATGCAACTAGAGTGTTATTTGTTTGAGTATATCTTACTTCTGGGTCTCTTGTTAATCTTCCCATTAAAATTACTTTGTTCATATGGTTTTACCCACCTTTCTTTATTATTCTTCGTCTTTTCTTACAACGATGAATTTAATAACTTCGTCTGTAATTCTGTATACTCTTTCAAGTTCTTTAATTAAACCTGGTGCAGCTTCAAAGTTAATTAATACGTAAATACCTTCTGAATTTTTTTTGATTTCATAAGCTAATTTTCTTTTTCCTAACTCTTCTACTGACTCAACTTTACCATCATTATTAATTAAATCTGAGAATTTTTTTGTTAAATCTTTAACTCCAGCTTCCTCAACATTTGGATTAATAATGAATACTGTCTCGTATCTATTCATTATTTGTCACCTCCTTTTGGATATTAAACCCATCTTGTGATATGGGTAAGGGTATGTATCGCCTGCGCAATCCATACTGGACTATTTTAACACAATTTTTCCAGTTTGACAAGCATTTTTACAATCTTTCTTGCAAATATTTTTGAACCTCTTCATAAACTTCTTTCGTATTTATAACTTCAGTATGAATTACCCCATCATTAAGTAAAATAAACTTCTCAACTTCTTTAAATTTTTCTGCTAAATTAATTGAATGTTTATAATTAATTATCTCATCTGATTTAGATGCAACAATAAGTGGTTTAACATTTACATCTACCGCATATTTATCAGATTCAAATCTATACTTTCTTATCTTTTCAATAGGTCCATAAAAAATATTTACATTATCATTATACAAATTTAAAGCATTATCATATGGCGCAAGAAGAATTAATCCATTTACTTCTCTTTGTGATGCAACATATGTTGCCATTCCTGTACCTATACTAAATCCGAATACAACTATTTTAGAATCATCTACATAAGATAATTCTTTTCCATAATCATACACAGATAATACTGCTTCAAACAAATCTTTTTCTACTAATCTTCCAGTGCTTAATCCATATTTAGGATAATCAACTATTAAAAGATTATAATCGTTAAAGTATTCTACAATATGAGAATTTACAAGAAAGTTTGAAGAATTTTGACCATTTCCTAAATAACAAATCAATAATGGTTTTTCTTCATTTTTATCAAGTGGTCTTATCCAACCATGCAATTTAAACTTTTCTTTTTCTATAATAACTTCTTCAAAATTTGTATCTTTTTTTAATTCTTCATACGATGTTTTACTATGCCAAGGATTAAAAAACGATTCTTCTTGAATCACATTAAATCCATATGCTATAGATCCCAATATAGTAATCCCAATCGTTAACACGTATATTAGTATAATATGTTTTTTCATTTAATACCTCATTTAAAACTTATCTAAATCTATTTTTTCATAATCTAATTTTTTCGTATAATATCTTTCGTTATTATAATTAACACCTTTTACATAATAAATTGTATGACTATTCTCATTAATTATATAAACATCATCTTCACCAATTAATTTCATACCATAACTTAAATCTAAGTTTTCTAATTTTGATAAATCAATTTCATAATAATTCTCACCATCATTTGGATTTATTGAATTACTTTTAAATTCCGATGGTCTTTCTTTATTAACTGGTAAAAAACCATAATTCAAATAATACATAGATATTTTATCCTCTAACTTTTCAATATCTGAATACATATTATTTAAAGTTAATAATTCTACACCTTTACCTGTTGCATCTTTTATTTGTACGGCAATTATTAATGCAATTATTATCATTATAATTAATCCTAATATAATACTTTTTTTCATACTAATCATTCCTTGCATATTTTATCTACTTATAGATTACTATTAATTTTCATTTTTTTCAACATTTTTAAGGCACTTTACTATTCTATTAAATAAAAGGAACTTTGATTCTTCAATAAAATACAGCCTCCACATATACACTATTAATAAAAGTAAATATATATTTTTTATCTGAATTAACATTACAGCATATACAAAACTTAATATGAATAAGAAACACTTTGAAAATACAAGCGTAATCATATATCCAAAATGAACCCCAAAAACTCTCTTTAAAACAACTAATATTATATTTCCACCATCAAGCGGAACTATTGGTAAAAGATTAAATATACCTATTGCAAAGTTTAAATATGCAATCTTTATATTTACATTTCTAAACAAACAGGCTACAAAAAAATTAAAGCATGGTCCTGCCAAATAGAAAATTATCTTTTTAATAAAATTTGTTTTTCCTATAAAAGCAACATCCATACTCATACCAAAAATTCCAAGCCTAATATAATTCACATCAGCCTTTATTATTCTCGAAAATATGTAATGCATTAATTCATGAAAAATAATTGATATCAAATAAATACAATAAATATCTATCTTTTTCATAATCGGAAAAATAATAATTACAATTAATATTTTTCTATCTATTTCAAATTTCATTTTATACCTTCTAAAAAGTTATCACTTTACTAGGATCTACAAATCGATCATCTATTCTAATCTCAAAATGCAAATGTGGACCTGTACTATTCCCTGTATTTCCTACTAATGCAACTAATTGATCTTTACCAACAATTTGTCCTTCTTTGACAAAAATTTTACTGCAATGAGCATAAAGCGTTGTAACATTATTACATCTTATTTTAATATGTTTTCCATAGTCTCCTTGGCTTGAAACTGTTGTCACAATTCCCTCCATACTAGCTACAATTTCAGTCCCTTCTTTTGCAGCTATATCAATTCCTGTATGATATCCTGATACATTTTGAAATTTAGACGTTCTAGATCCAAAATCAGAACTTACTTCACCTTTCAAAGGACTAACAAATTTATATATTGCTTTTAAATTTTTAACATCATCTTCCATTTGATTTGATATACTGCTTTTTATTTCTTTTATGGTACTATTTTCATCAATTATACTTATATTATTAATTTCATTTGTAATAACATTGTTTTCAACTATTTCATTTTCCACATTTTTATCACTATCTTCGGATATAACATTATTTACAAAACCAACAATACTATTTAATAAATTATTATTTACAACATTTACCGTATCCAAAAATTCCTTTTGGAATATCGTTTCTTTATTCTTTATGAAAAATGAAATAATCACAATATTTATAATTAATAAAACATAAAAACCAAAACTTCTCTTTTTCTTATTTCCATTATTAATAACTTTTGATTCTTTCCCATTTTTTCTCAAATATAATTCTTCCGCTCTTTTTAATCTTTCATTGTTTTCAAAAATTTTTTCCAAAAAAATACACCTCTCTTACATGATTAAAATATATTCACGTAAAAAAGGTTTATGATTAAATTATTATTTTTATTCCTATTAATATAACAAAGATAATATTAATAGTTTTAGAGCAATTATATTTGCGTCTCAAACGTTTCAAATTCAATTTTAAGCATTCTTTTTCTTCATATTCTACATTCTTGTTAATTATCAATTCTGCTTCCTTTAAAACATCTTCTCGTGTCAAACTTACTTCCATATCATTATCTTTAAATTTTACACTTCTTTTTAAAACAATAAATGCTTCCTGTATTATATTAGACTCTATATTTTTAAGAAAAACTATGTTTTCAACCTTACTACTTTGCATATTATCTCCTCTATAGTTATAATTTACCAATTCATAAAAAATATACAAAATAAAATAGAAAAAACCGGCGAATTATCGCCGGCATTTCCAGACGCGGTTGGTCGCGATTGCGTCTTACTCGCCGGCGTTTTTCTTCGCTTTTTTACCACGACGTGCCCAGGCACCCGCAATCACAGTGTAGAGAATGTTTCCTACAATGATCAAGCCGATGATTACAAGGACTGCAGTCCAGTTGCCGGATACGTATACCCAAAGCTTGTAGATCATGTCCTTGAGAGCGGTAAGCACAGTGCAGATAAAGCTAGAGCCATAATAGAGAATGGCGAGCAATGCTGCGACAGCTGCACACGAACCTAACGTACGACCAATAGTTGCCAAGATCTTCTTCATGTGTTTATAACCTCACTTTCATATTTTCGAGCGAAATACCCGAACTTATAATAATTATAGCATATTTGTAATAAAAAATCAAATTTTTGCATATATTTTAATACTTAGGAGGTTTTATGAATAAGAAAAAAGGATTAGATTTTAAACATAAAGAAGTTATTAATATAAAAAATGCTACTAGATTAGGTTTCGTTCAAGATGTTACTGCGGACTTTTCATCTGGAAATATAAAAGAAATTATTGTTCCTGGTTCTAACAAATTTTTTAATATTCTATCTACAGAAAACGATATTTCTATACCTTGGAATTGTATTAAAGTAATTGGCGAAGATTTAATATTAGTTGATTTTTAATTATTTGTATAATCTTCTTATATGATCAAGCGCAGTTTTTTCCAATCTAGACACTTGCGCTTGTGATATTCCTATTTCATCTGCCACTTCCATTTGTGTTCTACCTTCAAAAAATCTTTTATCTATTATCATTTTTTCTTTATCATTTAATTTCTTTAAAGCTTCATTCATCGTTATATTTTCTGTCCATATTTCATCTGTATTTTTCTTATCTTTGACCTGATCCATTATATAAAGATTTTCTTGTCCATCATTATAAACTGGTTCTTGAAGTGAAACCGGATCTTGAATTGCATCTAAACTTAATACTACGTCTTCTTTCTCTACATTAAGTTCTTTTGCAATTTCTTCTATCGTTGGTTCTTTTCCCTTTTCTCGTAAAACTTTCTCTTTAACTTGAAGTACTTTATAGGCTAAATCTCTTACAGACCTACTTACTCTTACAATATTATTATCTCTTAAATATCTACGTATTTCACCAATTATCATTGGTACTGCATATGTTGAAAGTTGTATATCTAAACTTGTATCAAAATTATCTATTGCTTTAATCAATCCAACACAACCAATTTGAAAAAGATCATCAGCGTTTTCTCCTCTTCCACAAAATCTCTGAATTACACTAAGTACTAATTTTAAATTTCCATTTATAATTTTTTCTCTTGCACATCTATCTCCATCTTTCATTAATCTAAATAATTCTTTTGTTTCATCTGCTGTTAAAACTTGTAATTTAGAGGTATTTACATTTGCTATTTCTACTTTATTAATCAAAATAAAAAACCTCCTTTGAAATATAATGTTATCTACATTATTTCCAAAAGAGGAAAATTTATACTTTACTTATATAAACAAACTCATATAAGCAATTCTTTTTATACCTTCTCTAGATATATTCTTTTTATTAATATCTTCAAAATCTTTAATTTTTTCCATAATTTTTTTATCTGAAAATTTAAACATTTTATAAACAAATTCTTGAGGAATTTTTCTTTTTTCATCTTCATCTAATAAATTATAAAAACCATTTGCTTCCGATGAAGCAATAATTTCATTTTTACTCATTATCTTACTTCTCCTTCCTTGTCATCTCTTCCTTTTGCTATATCAAGAACTTCTTGTTTTGTAATATTTGAATCTTTCACTGCTTTCGCTGTAAAATAATTTCTTCTTACTTTTCTTAAACCACAATATTGAGCTTTATCTTTCTCTCTTACATCTTTTAATACTTTTAATAATTGCTCTTTATCTTCAATTGTCATATCTAATATTTTTAATATGTGATCTGATTCATAGTTATATCCTGGCATAGCCTTACCATCATGCATTATTTTGTAAAAGCCATTATCTAACACACCTTTTCTTCCAAATTCTGTTAATTTTCTTTCAACATCATTTGTATGTGGTGTAATTAAAGTAGCATTATTTAATTGACCGAATGGCTCTAAAATTACAACTCCATTAATATCTATTGCTAAATATTCTACTTTAACACCTTTTGTTTTCATACTATCTTTTTCACTCTCAGTACCACTTGTTAAACTACCACCTGTTGAATATAATGTTCTAATTCTAGCTTTTTGTGCTAATCTAGCATCTTGAAATCTTTTTAGCATTTCTCCTGCAATTCTTTCTCTTTCTGCCATTTCAAATTCTTCATCTAATTGTCCTGCATTTTTTCTTGCTAATTTTGTTAAAAGTTCTAACAATAAATCTCTTTGTTCAGCAGGTAAAACTCTTGCATTTTCAAAAGTAAATTCATTTTCTTTATTAAATACATGAATCTTCTTTCCATTTTTTCTATCTTCTTTTATATAAATCATTTTATCATCTCCTAAACTTCTTTTTATTTCTCTTAATGTTTTAGGCATTGGGTATCTTTTAATTAAATTTCTTTTTACTTCTTTATCATATTGTTCATCTTTTTTATTACTTTTTACAACAATCATTCTTCCATATTCTTTTGCAAATTGTATATTTGTTAAACCTAATGTTTTCATAAAGTTTTTCTCTGTTATCTTTATTCCTAACTCTCTAAAAAACATTAATCTTGCATAATAAGTTTCACTTGATGTAAATAACAACTTTGGATTTTCTCTAAATGCATAATTAGTCATTCCACATAAATCAAATATTTCTTTTTTTAGATTTAATTCTGAAAAATCTTCATCTTTAAAATTCATCTTATAAGATTCATACATTTTGCTTAAGTTTAATATATCTTCTTCAGAAAATGCTAATTCTTCTTTCAAAAACTTATTCAAAAAAACTTCTTTAAGCAAAGATTTAAATGCTTTTGATTCATTAAAATTACCTTTATACCCATCTCCAAATCTATCTGTCCAATCTACAAAAAAATCAACATCAACCTTGGCTCTTAATAACTCATACATTATGGCTTCTTTTCTTAAGAAACTTTTAATCTTTATAGCATGCTCAACTACTCTCTTTGGTTTTTGTTTTTTTGTATATATTAAAGCATTAATATCGATTCCTTCTTCGATTAATAATCTAATTGTTTTTATTGAAGCATCACTTTCAAATAAATTAACAAACTCTTTAGTAGATTTATCTCTATTTATAAAAAATCTTGCTTCTCTCTTATTCATTACTCCGTAATGGATTTTTTCAGCTTCTTGCATAAAATCTCTTAATTCTCTTACATTATCTTCTTTGTTTCCGTTTCTTACTATACAAGCTTGTCTTTCTGCTAAACTAGCATCTCTCCATACAAATTTTATTGTATTAATATCTTTACTTAATCTTAATATTTTATTAGCAAGACTATTTCTCAACTCTGAATCTTGGTGTAAATATATTTTTCGGGCTAATTCTGCATCCATACAATAAATAGCATCAAAAACGGAATACACTTTATCTTTAGGTATAAATTTAAAGTTTTTTTCTATAAAATCATAATCTAAGCTTTGCATTTTTGCTACCATATATTTTACTTTAGACTCTGAAGATAATAACGTAAAGTTTGATTCTACAAATTCCTCATTTCCCATCTGCATTTTTGCTTCAACGACATCTTGAGCATTTGCTCTTTCTGCACGTTTTAAATACTTATATGGATTTTCGATTGCTGTTTTAATTCCTTTTCTCTCATGTTCTAATCCTCTTTGAATAATACAATTATAAACTGTTTGAGTTAAACATTCATGAGGAATTATTTGCATTCCATAAATTTCTGCCGCTCTAGCAATATTATTAGGATTTTTTACTTTATTTGTTTCTAACAATAATCTAATTGTTTTTTCATCTATAGGATAATTAAAAGCTAATTCTTGTCTAAGAATACTATCAACATCAACTGTCGAAGCTCTATAGTAGTTAACAATTCTTTCATCTATTTCTTTATTTTTTCCTAATGCAAATACTAAAGATTCATTATTAACATACTTATACATTCTAACAGGAACTAAATATGGGTTTCTATCAAACTCCTTATTTACAACCTTTTTAATTATTCTTTCATCATCAATATATTCGCTAATATTTTTAGAAAATAATCTTCCTCTTTTTACTAAATAATCTGCTAAATACTTTAATTGAGGTCCTGAATATTTTCCTATATATCTCAATATAACCCCATCATCTCCCGTACTTATAGCATCTTGCATTGTTCTATCTAATGATTTTTTTGTTTCTGCTCCTAATTTTCCTTCTACTAAATTGGAAAAACCTATTAATATTTTTCTTCTATCTAATTGATTTTTAATAAACTGAATTTCACTTGCAGATAAATTAGACATATCATAATCTGTTAAATCAACTTCTTCATTTTCTTTTATATATGATATTGATCTTCCATCAATTAAATCTCCATATACTCTATCTGAAAGTTCTTTGTTACGAGTTTGATGGCAAGTTCTTCTTCTTAAATATGTAGGATCTAACTTTTCTTTTCCAATAAAAGTATATTTTTCATTTTTTTCAGATTTATAATTAATTTCATCTTGTGTTCTTCCATATAAATCACATCCTATAAAGTCACACATAGATAAATCTGTTATATATTCTCTCTCATTTTCATGGTCTATAATGTCTGTATAATATATTCTAGACATATTAACTAACGCACCAGTACCATTTAGATTAATATTACTTTTTTCTATTTTTCCATCTTTTATTACACCAGGAATAAAAGCGGAAAATTCTATCCCACTTAAATCTAATCCTCTCAAGTCCATATCTGGAAATTCAAAGTAAGCATCTACCTTTTCTCCATTTATCATAACAACATGAGTTCTTCGAAAATTAAACATATATTTAATTACATCTAAATCCTCTTTAGCCAAAAATTCATCTAAACTAATTAATCGTGTTTTTGCAGAACTATCTTTTGCAATAACTTCTAATTGGCTATATAAGAATTTCTTATTTTCTATACTAATCATAAACCCCCTCTTGTTTACATAAAAAACACTATTCCATTATATCATGATTTACATAATATTGCAAATTTTACAAAAAAATAGGCTACCAATCTCTTAGTAACCTATTTTTATTTATTAATCTTCTAATAATTCTGATTGTTTTAATCTTACATGTCCTAGCTCTTCCCATCTGTTATAAGCTAAGTTTAATCTAAATAATACTGTTGGTTTAGCACCAGCTCTGTTCTTATCTACAACACATGCATAGAATCTAACATCTGTATCTTTTGGTACATCTATCTCATAGCATTTATCAAATTGATCAGTATCAGCATACTCATATTTATGAAGTGATTGTCTACTAATTTGTTTAATTAAGCAAAGTGTATCTAATACCTCTTTTGCAGTTTTACTTGCAGACATATCATTAATAGTTAAGTTTACTGGTAATGTGTTACTTTCTAATAATTGCATTGATGATGCTATAAATATTTTGAATTTTTGAGCTAAGTTAGAAAGAATTGTAGCTGTTTTCTTAACTTCATCGCTACTTCCTATATTAGCTGTATCAGCTTTTAATGTATCATAGAACATGTATTGAATTCCTTCTTTATAGTAGAAGTTCATGATAATTTTTCTTAAATCATCGTTTGTATGTTCTGTAATATGGATAAAGAATATTGAATTATTCATTTGTGTATTTACCCATTCTGTAACTTTTAATGTTTGTTTAAATACACTTGAATTTTTCTCTAGTCTTGCAACATATTCTTCTTGTGATTCATCTGGTTTTCTTAATATATAACCATCTTCATCACATTTAACTCTTTTACCTTTATCTGGTCTAAATTTTAATTCTAATAATTCACCTTCAGAAACAGTGATTTTTTGTCCATGTAACTCTTGAATTTCAGGATTGTTTAAAATTGTTGTTATCATACATAGTTTCATTTTTTCTTCAGACATCTCGTTTGAAATAATTAAAACTTTTTGTTTATGAATAAATGAAATATATGATGCTAAGTTTAATGTAAATCTACTCTTACCAGAGTTTGAAGGCATTGCATAACACATTGTTTCACCTTTTCTTAATCCTTTAAATACAGTAGATAATATATTAAATGGAATAGATATACCATTACTTAATTCATTATCTCCAGCTAATAAGAAGCTTGTTACATCATTATTTAATCTACCTTGACTTAATCCAGTTGTTACTGTAATTTGCTCTAAAGCACCTTCAACTTCCTCTACAGTCATATCAGCATATAATTCATAGTTTTGAATTTCAAGAATTTTTTCTTGAATTGCAGATGTAGGAGCTACTAAATAATTTTTCTTTAATATGAATAATTTCTTTAGTTTCATATAAACTTGTTCTAAGTTATAATCACCTGCAGCTGCTATTTTTCTAACTTTTAATCTTAAATCATATGTGTTTGGTGTTTCTCTTGGTAATTGGAATCTATCTTTAGCGATAGCTGGAGCATACTCTTCACCATCTCTAAATAGAACTATTTTATATAAATTCATTAATTCGTCATCAGAAAATCTACAATCATCATATACGAAATAGAATCTAGACATTGCTTTTGGATTATTAAATAGTAATCCTAAATAAACACATTCAAGTTCAATATCTACTAACTCATCTGGATAAATACTCTCTTCTTCCTCAGCTTCATCTTCTTCAGCTTCTTCCTCTTCCTCTACTTCTTCATCATCGTAGTATTCAAGTTCTTCTTCGTCTTCATCTATAACTTCTTCGTCTTCATTTATTTCTTC
>JAZLBY010000056.1:0-11535 GCA_045613965.1 Candidatus Scatovivens sp. | reverse complement strand
TCAAGATCAAAAATTTCATCTTCTATAGACGGTTCTATTTTTTCATTTAATCCTTTACCCAATTTTTTAACAGATTCAAGAAGACCATTATAAAAATTTCTACTATCATTAATTTCTTGTAATGATTCATTTACAACTACTTTAGCAGTGTCTCTATCAATTTGTCTCATTCTTTCATAAATTTCAGAATTTTCAACACCTAAAATAAGTATAGACACATAAACATCTTTTCTTAACTCAACATTTTCTTTTTCTTTAAATGTATCTTCATTCTCTTTTTCTTGTTCAAAAAACTTAAGTGTAGCATCAATTACTTCTTCTTTATTTGAAGAATGTTCTAATAAACTCTCTATATATTCCTTTACTTCTTTAGTTCCTTGATCTCTCATCATTCGAGTCATATTTCTTAAATAACCTTGAACATAATTGTTATCAACAGCATCTTTATTTTCTCTTCTTTCATGCATAACATTAATATCCATTGTCATATATTCATTACTATCTAAAAAACGTTGTATCTCTGCAACAACTTCCGGAGAATAATTATTTTTTATAGCTTCAAAACGGACGTATGCTGCTTCTTTTCCAATATTTTGGCCATCATAAGCTAATCCATATTTTATATCTTCTGCTAACCTTGCATCATCTGTGCTTAAAAATTTTCCTTTTGTATTTTCCATCATTCTTTCAGCCGCATTTTTACATCCATCTTTACCATAATAAACGGTATTATCACCTTCCCACATATCCATAATAAATTGACTATCACTCATAACAGCTTTCATTAATGCATCTGTTATTTTAGGGCTATTTTCTGGCATTCTATTATTAAAAGCTTGCATTAAATCTCTATACATATTTGGATCAGCTTTATATGCATCTTTTAAAACTTCCAACATTCTTATATAAACGAAACCATCAATTTCCATCTGTGCATCAGGATCGTTTAGCATATCAATTCCAGCTTGTACTACATCTTTTTGATAATCACTTAATGGATCAGAATAATTTGTTCTTTCACTAATAAATCTTGTAATAGCATCTATCCCATATAATTCTTTTTTTAATTCTTCTATTACTTTATTTTGTTCTTCAGGTCCTTTTTTACTTGCATCTTCGAGTTTAGATACTAACTTCATAATTTGTTCTTCAATTCTTGCATCTTCTTCATCTCTATAGTCATTTAAAAGTTTTAATACATTTTCTGATAATTCTTGTTCAGTAATTCCTAGTTTTTCTATTGCAATACAAATATCAATCTTATATCTATCTCCAAATTTCATTAAATTATTAATGGCAGACACAACAATAGGTCTTTCTTTTTCTGTAAGTGTTCCATTTAAAATATGATCCTTAAGAGTAGCTAATGCCAATAAAGCCATAAGTTCTTCTTTATCTTCTTCTTTAGCATCCTCACCAAAGGCTCTTTTATATGCATTCTCTCTTGTTAATAGCGAAACGGCATCATCTGCAAATATAAACGCAGTTTCATCTTTATCAACTTTATTATCTTTATCATTTTTTTCATTTTGCATTTCAATTAAGATATTATTGTATTCCATTGGCGAAACTTGTTTTAACTGCGATACATCTTGAGAAACTTCTCCATCTTGAAATAATGGAGTTAATTGCTTCAACGATTCTTTTTGTACATTTTTACTTATTTCCTCCATATTATTTATGTCAGAATCTATCACTCTATTAAAGAATATTTTTCTTGCATCTGAATAAATTTCAGACTCTACTGCCGCAACCAACCCGCTATCAACACCCATTTCTATCATTGCCTGAACAATTGGTGTTAATGTTTTTTTAATATCTGATTTTAACTTTATGTATCCATGCTCAATTTGCTCTTCAATTTCACTTTGAGATTTATTGTTTTTCTTCTCATTACTATTCATTTCGTTTGCTATATTCTTTATTAAATCTTCATCTTTTTGAGCTAAATTTTTATCATTCATTGGATTAGTATCTATCATTTTATACCTCTCTTATTTCATTTGTTTATTCATAGATTATCATCTATCATCCCTATCTTCGTCTTGTTTTAAATTAAACATATTAATAATAGGATAACTTGCTTTTTCTTCTTTAAAAAATGTGCTAAGCTTATCATAATCATTTTTAATTTGAAAATCATACTTTAAAGACTCCCCTTCAAACACTAATTTATTATGTTGACACATTTCCATAAATTCTTTATCATCAGTAAAGTATTTTTCTGCTATATATTTCTTTTGTTGATTATTCCAATTTTGGTTTTCTTTTAGAATTTCAATATATGGTGCACTTCTTTCTTCTCTTATCTTACATGATTTTAAAGCAGCTCCTAATTGCATTGATATATCGGGATTATATTCTGAAAACTCTGGAATTAATTCAAGAATTGTATCTCTATCAGCTTTAACCAATATTTCCATTTGCTGCTTAGTTAGTTTCCCATGTTTTAAAATCTCTGTAAATAATTTTTTTCTTACATCTTTTGACTCACTATCTCTACACTTATATCCTTGTTGAAAATATCCATCAATAATAAAATCTGCTGCTACTATTTTATCTTCTTCTATTTCTAAGCTATTATAATATTCTAACATTTCAGTTTGGTGTTTGTTAAATTCATTTCTTAAATAACTATCTCTAACTCTCTCTTCAATTAACATCGCTGCAAGTGCATTTCTTCTTACGATTCTTTCTTGCTTTTGTTCTTCAGTTAATGGTTTACTAGCTTCTTCTCTAGCTTGTTTAGCCAAATTAGGCTTATCTGGATTTTCTTTTACATCTAATAATGTATTTATTCCTAATTCTTGAGCCGCTCTATTTGCAGCTTCTCTATCCAGCATAATCATTTTTCTCAGCATATTCTTATCAACTTCATTTACATCAGTCATAGACTTTGCAAGATTTGAAAAAATTTGAGTCTTAGTATCAAAAGTATATTCATCTTCAACTAATGATATTTCTCCTCTTTTAGCTGCATCTAACACATCCAGTGTAACTTTAGCAACACCTAACATATATTTTCTAAATACTGGATCTACTTTAGTAGAATCAGGTAAAGTTTCAAAATCCAACGCCTCTCTTGCATAAGCCAATGCTGCATCTGGATTTTCCATAGCCATTTTCTCGAATTCTTTTATTTTTAAATCCATATATTTCATTTGCGTTTCATAAATTGAAAATTTTTTACCATTTTCATCTGTAGAACCATCTATAATAAAACTAGCACTTTGATAAGCATCATGCATAAATTTCGCTAACTTTAACTTTTTTGATTCAATATTTGCCTCTTCAAAAGCAGCGGCAGCATCTTCAAAATGACATCCTGGCATTTCCATATAACATTTTGCTTCGAATTCTAATTCACTCATTAAGTATTCATCCGATAAAACTCCACCTTCAACTCGAGTAATTCTATCTCTTAAAAAAGCTTCGTTTATTACATCATTTCCATTTTCATCTTTTATATATATATCTTTTTGTATTTTAGGTGGTAACCTTCTTTTAATTATTTCTTCTTGTATTTTTTTAGAATCTTCATCTCCTAATAATGAATAATATCTTAATGTTTTATATAAATTTAATTTTTCTACATCTGGTAACACTTCATATGGTCTAGTATCATTTAATAAAACCAGACCTTTTTGCCATGCTTGTACTTTCATAGCACTTTCCAAATCATTATTATTAGCAGCTTTAATTACAGCATCAAAATCGATATTATTATTTTTAAAGAAATCTTGAGTTCGTTTATCATTCTCATCTATTTCTTTCATTACTTTGGTATCAATATTATATGAAGATTGTTTATATTTATCATAAATTGATGAAACCACTGCGAATTTTTCTAGCAAAGATTTATCTTCTTCATTTTGATTCTTATTAGAATCTTTATTATAATCATCTTTAAAGAAATATGCTTCCACAATTTTATCAGCATCTCTATATTTAACATTTTTCTTTACTTCTCCATTTTCATCAAACATTAATCCAAATGGTTTCAAAGTTGATTCTTGTACAGCACCTCTTATTTTATCTATATCATCTATACCAGCATATAACACTTGATTAAAAAAATTAACCCTAGATTCTGAATATACTTCTTTTTCCATATTTGAAATCAAACCAGGATCCATATTTACTTCAAGCATTGCACTAACAATCAATGTCATCTCTTTTTTTAAATCTTGTTTCAATTGACTATAAGCATCTTCTATTTCAGCTAAAACATCATCATACGATCTTTTTGCTGAATCATTCATATATACAAAACCAGCAATATTTTCAATTAAATCTTCTTCTTTTTTTTCACTCTTTTTTATTTCGTCTTTTTCCATCAAAATACCTTTATTTCTTTAGTTTCTTAATCTCTTCATAGATTTTATCTTCTACATTAGTCGGTGCAATTTGATTTGCAATTTTTCCCATCTCTTCTAATTCAAATCCATCATAAATTATATCATCAATTTCTTCTGATAATTTTTCAGATGTCATATCTTGATTTAATATAATTTTTGCAGCCCCTAATTTTTTTAGTACTAAAGCATTATCTTCTTGTCTATTTGCTGACATCGAAGGTAATGGAACAAATATTGCTGGTTTTCCAACAATAGATATTTCTGTAATTGTCATTGCCCCACTTCTACAAACTAAAAGATCTGCTATATTCATAATCTCTTCCATGTTATAGATATAAGGTAATACTTTTACATTTTTTATATTATTGATATAAATATCATTTCTTTCAAAATCTTCTTTTACAACATCATATTGTTTAGGCCCAGTTGCCCAAATTAATTGATATCTTTCATTTTTCTTATCTTTAATAAGTTGCATTACTGCTTGATTTATTTTTTGTGCACCTTGGCTTCCACCAAACACTAGAACTATAGGTAAATCATTTTTTATTCCTAACTCTTCTAATAGTTCTTTTTTTCTTATTTTTGATATGTCTAATTTTCTAATTTTAGTAGGTGTTCCTGTTACAACAACACTTTTAGCTCCTTCTAATTTTGATTTAGTTTCCTCAAATCCAACTAAAATCTTATCTACTTTTTTAGAAAAATGTTTAACAGCTTTTCCAGGATATGCATTACTTTCATGTAATACTGTAGGTATTTTTCTTTTTAATGCAACATGAAAAACTGGTCCACATATATATCCGCCAGTTCCTAATACTAAATCTGGTTTAAACTCATCAAATATCTCTTCAACAGCTTTTCTACTTTTTATAGTTTGAATTATATGTTTTAAGTTTTCAAAAGAAATCTCTTTCTTTAAACCATAAGCTTCTATTGTTTTTAATTTATATCCTGCTCTTGGTACTAAATCATTTTCTAATCCTCTATTTGTTCCTATAAAAATTATCTCAGATTTAGGTTCTTTTTCTTTAATTTTATTTGCTATTGCTATCCCAGGATTAATATGTCCACCTGTTCCAGCTGCCGATATCACAACTTTCATTATAATACCCTTTCTTTTATTTATTTTTTGCTATTTCTTGATACACTAAGTAATATTCCAACTCCTATTAAATTAGCCAAAAGTGCAGAACCACCATGACTAAAGAATGGAAGTGGCATACCTGTTACTGGTATTGTATTTGTTACTACCGCTATATTAATTAACGCTTGTAATCCTATTATTGAAGTAATACCAATTGCAATTAAAGATCCAAATGTATCTTTAGCTTTCATAGCAATTAAAATACCTCTCCATACAAACGCTATAAATAAAATTATAACAGTTATACATCCTATAAATCCTAATTCTTCTGCTAAAATTGCAAATATAAAATCGTTTTGAGGTTCTGGTAAGTATAAATATTTTTGTCTACTTTCCCCCAATCCTAATCCAAATAAACCACCTGATCCGATAGCATATAAACTTTGATTAATTTGCCATGCTGCTCCTGTTGCATCCGCTTCAATATTAAGCCAAGTTTGAATTCTTCCAGTTCTAAATCCACCTTCTTCTGGATTCATCGCAGATGATAATGCATATAAAGCAACTAAAGCTCCACCAATACCTACTGTTCCAACAAAATATGAAATGTTAGCACCAGCAATAAATATTTGTATTGTCATTACCATTGCCATAATTAATGTAGCACTTAAATGGTTTTGTAATTTATAAAGAATTATTGCTACTGGTATAAATAATATAAATGGTGTTATAAATCCTGGTACTAATTTCTTAATTCTATTTGACTCTCTTATATCTGTTAAAAATGCGGCATAAAATAGTACTAAGCCAACTTTAACAAACTCTGAAGGTTGAAGTGTACCTATTATTGGGAAATTAAACCATCTTCTAGCTCCATTTTCACCAATACCAAATAAACCTACTATTAATAGCATTGCTACACAACCTATATAAATTAGCCATTTCCATGATTTAAAACATTTATAATCGACTATTGAAAATAGAAACATCAATCCTAATCCAAAAATTGCTACAATTCCTTGTTTTAATGCATATGAATATCCATTTCCATTCTCTGCTATAGATGTTGGTGCACTTGCTGATAAAAGTATTATCAAACCTATTGATAACAGTAAAAGTGTAATTACTATTAATGAGTAATCCATTTTACCAGTTACAAATATCCAAAATCTATTCGAATTTCTTTTTGCGTTACTCTTCGCCATTTTTTATCCTTTCGTTATATTGCTGCAATACCTATAATTGATGCTATAAATGTTACTAAAGAAAATATTGCTACAACTTTATTTTCTCTCCAACCTGTAAGTTCAAAATGATGATGTAATGGAGACATTCTAAATAATCTCTTACCTGTTTTTCTAAAATATAATACTTGCAAAATTACTGATAATGTTTCTACAACTGGAATTATTGCAACTATTAAAAGTATCAAAGGAAGTTTCATATATATTGCCATACTTGAAATAACTCCTCCAAGTAAAAGCGAACCTGTATCTCCCATCATTACTTTTGCTCTATAAAAATTATAAATTAAAAATCCTGCACAACAACCAACAACGATTGCTCCAAAAATAGAAATTGCTGGACTTCCAATTTTAATTGCAATTATTGAAAGTGCTGTTATCATTATTGCACTAACACTTCCTGCTAATCCATCAACTCCATCTGTTAAGTTAACAGCATTTGTACTACCAAGCATAACAACAATTATAAATGGTATATATAACCAAATTGGTAAAACAAGTTCATAATTTATGAATGGTATTAAAATTCCTGTTCCTAAATTAACATAGTTTATTAAATACATTGTAAACATTACTGATATTACAAGTAATCCAAACATTTTTAATTTTGGACTTAAACCATCAGTATTTTTTAATACAACTTTTTTATAATCATCTATAAATCCAACTATACCAAATCCAATACTTACTAAAGCAAGTGCAATTACTGATATAATTTCATCTAAATTTCTATTTATTAAACAGTATCCAAGAGTAATAATAACGATTGAAATTATCATCATTATTCCTCCCATTGTAGGAGTTCCTTGTTTCTTCAAGTGAGCTCTTGGTCCTTCTGCTCTTTCGCTTTGCCCTACCTTTAATTTTTTCAAAATTGGAATAATAATTTTTCCTAGTATTGCTGTTAATACAAAAGCAGAGATTAAACATACTAATTGTGTAACCATTATTTTTTCTCTCCTAAAATATATTTAATGATTTCTCTTTCATCATATGGGAATTTTTCACCATTAATTTCTTGATAAACTTCATGTCCTTTTCCTGCTAAAATTACTATATCTCTTTTATTCATCATTTTTATTGCTTTTTCAATAGCTTCTGTTCTATCTTCCACTATTTCATATTTGCCTTTTGTTTTAGAAATTCCTACTTCAATTTCAGCTATAATATCTGCTGGTTTTTCTGTTCTTGGATTATCTGTTGTTACAATAGTATAATCCGCTAAACGTCCAGCAACCTCTCCCATACGAGGTCTTTTTTCTTTATCTCTATCTCCACCACAACCAAATACACAAATTACTCTTCCTGGTGTATATGTTTTTGTAGCTTGTAATATATTTTCTAAACTTTCTGCTGTATGAGCATAATCTATCATAATTGCAAGTTCTTGTTTATTTGGAACAAGCTCATTTCTTCCTGGAACTATAATATTTTCTAATCCTTCTTTAATTTTTTCTGGATCAACTCCAACAGCGTTAGCTATTGATACTGCTGCTAAAGCATTATATACACTATATCTTCCTGGAATATTTACTTTTACTCTTTCATTTTTTTGACCAATTTTAACTTTAAAATCTACACTTACATTTGTAATTGTAATATCTTTAGCTAAAAGATCTGCTTTATTATCAACTGCATATGTTTTTATTGAGCAATTTGGTGCTCCTTTTATAATTTTATTACATTTAAAATCATCACTATTAATAAATGCTACTGGGCACATTTGGAATAGTTTTAATTTTGATTCAAAATATTCATTCATATCAGCATGTTCTTTTAAACTAATATGATCTTTATAAAGATTTGTGAATACTCCGTAATCAAAATTACATCCTTCTACTCTGTTTAATTTTAAACTTTGTGAAGAAACTTCCATTACAACATAGTCCATTTTAGCTTTTGCCATTTTATAAAATAGTTCTTGAAGTTCTAAACTTTCTGGTGTTGTTCTACTACTATAACCTAAACATTCATCACCAATATAGTTAGCAATTGTTCCTATTAATCCAACTTTATAACCTGCTTTTTCTAATATTGATTTAATCATATATGTTGTAGTTGTTTTTCCTTTTGTTCCAGTTACTCCTATTAATTTAAAATATTTTGATGGATTACCGAAAAAATTACAAGATACTCTTGCTAATGCTTTTCTTGTATCATCTGTAATTATAACTGTGATTCCTTTTGTTATTTTTATCTTTGAAAAATCAGCTGACATATCAAGCATTACTGCAGTTGCACCAGCTTTTATAGCTTCTTCTACATATGTATGACCATCAAAATCATAACCTTTGATAGCAACAAATAAAGAACCTGGTACAATTTTTTTAGAATTGCTTTCTACTTTCTTTATGTCAAGATTTTCATCTCCTTTAATTTTATAATTTTCTACTCCTACTAATAACTTTTTTAATTCCATTTGAATTAATCCCTCCGAAATTCTATCCTATCGTCTTAAATTTTTAAGTCAATTTTTTAAATGAATAAACAATAAAATATCACCATTTTATTATGCTATTTATTCAACGATATTATATAATAAAAATATCTTTTTGTATAGGAAATTTCAAAATTTATTCGTCTTTTTCAAGCAAGTTTTTTTCACTTTTTTCAAGCTCCAAATAATCCAAAATTTCCGTTAAAATTTTTCCTGCAACCGGAGCCGCTACAGCACCTCCTTGATGCCCTCCTTCTCCTACCGGATTATATAATGCAACTAATATAACTACTTCTGGTTTATCTGTTGGTGCAATACCTAAAAATGAGGTTATATATTTTCCTGTATTTACACCATCTTCAGATGTACCAGTTTTTCCTCCAACTAAAAATCCTTCTACTTTCGCATTTTTACCAGTACCTTCAGATACAACCGATTTCATCATACTTAAAACTTCTTTAGCCGTTTCTTTTGATATTACTTCTTTATATTCACTTTGAATTTCTTTTATTTCTCCACTTTGAGAATCAATAATCTTTTTAACCAATCTTGGTTTTACATATATTCCTTCATTTGCAATAGTCCCTGCCATTGCTACCATCTGAATTGGTGTCACTTCAAACCTTTGACCAAAACTAATAGTCGCTAATTCTACAGGTCCTACTTTATCCTCTTTTAAAAATATTGAACTTGCTTCACCATTTATATCAATTCCCGTTTTTCTTAAAAAACCAAACTTTTCTAAATAATCATAATACTTTTCTTTTCCCAACGTTTGCCCAAGTGATATAAATACTGGATTACAAGAGTTCATCAATCCATCTCGTAAACTTTGACTACCATGTGGTTTATAGTATCTCCAACACTTTATTCTTACTCCCGCTACTTCTATACCTCCTGTACATAAAAAAGACGATACTTTATCTGCCGACGCAATTTTCTCTTCTATTGCAGCTGAAGCTGTAACTAATTTAAACGTAGATCCAGGTTCATATGTATCACTTACAGCTTTATTTCTCCATATTTTTTGTAAATATTGATTTTTTTCATTAACATTATAATTATCCCAAACATTTTTTACTTCTAAATCTACAACTTCATATGGATTATTTAAATCATACCTTGGATATGTTGCCATAGCTAAAATATCTCCAGTATATGGCTGCATTACAATAACATTTCCACCATCTGTACATTCATTTTCAATACAAGCTTCTTCTAAATATTTTTCAACTATCGCTTGTATGTTCTTATCAATTGTTAAAACAATATCATTTCCTTTTATTCCTTCTTCTATCTTCTCACCTAAATTACCAATATTGTTACCTTTTGCATCTAACATTTTACTTATTTTTCCATTTTTTCCTGTTAATATTTCATCATATTTTGCTTCTATACCTTCTAAACCTTGATTATCGCTTCCAACAAAACCTATTACGTGAGATGCTAAGTCTCCATACGGATAATATCTTTTCATATCTTCGTCAATATTAATACCTGTATATATATCATTTTCGATCATCCATTTTCTAATCTTGTCAGCATCCTCCTTAGACACCTTTCTTTTTATTGTTTCAATCATTGATTTTTTATTATTTACTTTTTTTAAAACTTGTTCATATTCTAAATTCAATATTTCAGAAAGCATTTTACTTATTTTTTCTCTATTTAAATCATCTATATTAACAGGATTAACTGTTACTATTTCAACACTACTACTTTGTGCTAAAACCTTATTTTCAGTCCTATCTAAAATTTTCCCTCTACTTGAAATTATTTTTCTTGAAACATAAGCTTGTTCTTCTGCTTTTTTACTCCATTTCTCTCCTTCAACAAATTGAATAATTATTAGTCTAATCATTATAATTATCCAAACAACATTTATAACACTTATAAAAAATAAAATTCTTTTCTTAGACTTTAAATTACTATTTAGCATTTCTTTCTCCTCGTAACTTAATAGTAAATTTTATTATTAAAATCTAAAAAAAGAATAAAAAAATGCAAAAACTAATTTTTAAAGTTTTTGCATTCTAAAATATATTCATTATTTTTTCTTTTATTGTTTCTAGTATACTATTTTCTTCTTCAATAATAACTTCTTCTGTTCTTTGTTCTACATAGTCTTCTTTTGGTAAATTAATATATACTGTTTGTTTACTAGAAAGTTTTTGCATTCCAAGTAAACTTTTTGCAGCTTGTTCTATATTATTTAAGTTAATACTGTTTTGTATACTAATTTCTAATTGATCATTTTCTTTTTGAATTGTTGTCTTTTCTGTTTTTAAATTTTGAATTTCTGAGAAAGCTCCACTAATTTGGGCATTTCTAAAAAGTATAAAAAATAAAATTACAAATAATAACGCTGATTTTTTGAATATAGAAAATTTAATTTTTGAATCAGCTTTT
>JAZLBY010000055.1:0-6532 GCA_045613965.1 Candidatus Scatovivens sp. | reverse complement strand
AAAATGTTTACATAATAAATAGATTGTGTTATAATATATACTGTACATTTTTATAATGTAAATACTTAGGACAGGAGAGGTTAGTATGAGTAAAGAAACTCGGAGCACTAGCAAAGAAGAGCTTGTAGAACTATCTGACTTATATTTCGAAAAGCTCGGACTCAGCAACAGTGTCAAATACTTCTTTCGGACTGAAGCCGTCAAGGCTATTCTCCAGACTACGTATAAGCAGTATGAAGAAACCGTGAAGAGGTATGTGGAACAGTTGCCGGCGGAAAAAATGCAAGAAGGCGTACATCGACTCGAGAATCTGGATGCAGAAAGTAAAACGTTTACAGGTTATGTGATTGATGCATTCAAGATCAGAATGACACAAGCTTTTATCGCATGCGAAGAATTCGTCCCAGTTGACGAAATGCTCGCAAAAATTTTCTTAAGGGCCTTCGCAGAAGAAGCTGACGGAAAACTGGAAGACAATGTAACACGCATTTCCAAAGAAGTAGCCGGAAACATGTATGCTGAGTTGTGTAAGGGCCTGATGCCGGAATCATGCATGCCATGTGCATGTAAAATGTAATCCTGCATCAAGCAGAAATAGCAACATCAAATACTATCATTGGTCTCCCGTAGACTAAAGGCAACGGACCAGGGGTGTAATAATTTACCCTTGGTCCCTTGTCTTGTATGGAGGTATTTACATAATTTTATAAAAAGTATTTATTAAAAGTGTAAAATATAGTATAATTATATAGAAAAATTTGAAAAATAGAGGAATGAATAATGGAAATAGCAAGAGATTGGAAAGATTATGAAATTATTGATATGTCAAATGGTGAAAAGTTAGAAAGATGGGGAAATATTATTCTAACAAGACCAGATCCACAAATTATATGGAAAGAAAAAACATTTCCAGAAAAATGGAAAACAGCTAATGCAAGATATTCAAGAAGCAATACTGGTGGAGGTGCATGGCAATATAATAAAAAGATGCCTGATGCTTGGCAAGTTAAATATAAAGATTTAACATTCAATATTAAACCAATGGGCTTTAAACATACAGGACTTTTCCCAGAACAAGCAGTTAACTGGGATTGGATGATTAATAAAATAAAAACTTCTGGAAGAAAAGATATTAAAGTATTAAATCTTTTTGCTTATACTGGTGGTGCAACAGTTGCATGTAGTTATGCTGGAGCTAGTGTATGTCATGTTGATAGTTCTAAAGGTATGGTTGCATGGGCAAAAGAAAATATTGCTTCATCAGGATTAAGTGACAGACCAGTAAGATTTATAATAGATGATGTTACTAAATTTGTTCAAAGAGAAATAAGACGTGGTAATAAATATGATGCTATTATAATGGATCCACCTTCATATGGTAGAGGAAAAAATGGTGAAGTATGGCAATTTGAAAATAATATTTCTGATTTAGTTGAACTATGTAAAGATGTATTATCAGATGATCCGTTATTCTTTTTAATAAATTCTTATACAACAGGAATATCATCAAAAGTATTAGAAAATATTATTTATTTAAAATTAAGAATGAAAAAAGGAAAATTGTCATCAGGTGAAATTGGACTTCCAATGAAAGATTCTCCATTAGTTCTTCCATGTGGAATTTATGGTAGATGGGAAAAATAATTAGAGTATAGGAAAAATAAATGGAAAATTTAAATGTTTTATATGAAGATAATCACATAATTGTAGTAGTAAAACCAGTTAATATTCCTTCACAAGGAGATAAAACTGGTGATGAGGATATGCTTACAATTATAAAAAGTTATATAAAAGAAAAATATAATAAACCAGGTGAAGTATATCTTGGTCTAGTTCATAGATTAGATAGACCAACTGGTGGTGTTATGGTTTTTGCTAGAACATCAAAAGCTGCATCAAGACTTTCAGAACAAGTAAGAGATAAAAAAATGCATAAAAAATATTTATGTATTGTAGATGGAAAAATGGAATCGGAAAAAGGTTCTATGAGAGATTTTCTTCTTAAAAATGAAAAAACAAATACAAGTAAAGTAGTAAAAGAAGGTACTAAAAATGCAAAAGAAGCTTTACTTGATTATGAAGTTGTAAAATATAATGAAGAAATTAATATGTCTGTTGTAAAAGTTGATCTTCATACAGGTAGACATCACCAAATTAGAGTTCAATTTGCTTCTAGAAATCATAGTTTATCTGGTGATCAAAAATATGGAACAAGAGGAAGAGGAAAACAATTAGCTTTATGGGCATATTCACTTTCATTTTCACATCCTACAACTAAAGAAGAATTAGTGTTTGAAAATTATCCAGAAATAACAGGAAGTTGGAAAATATTAGAAGATAAAACAGAATAGTTGACATAAATTTTAAAACATGGTATAATGTTCTTGTAGGGGAGTAATAACCATAGAAATATGGAATAGCATCAACAATGGCGGAAGCAAAACCTGGTGCTATTTTAAAATATGAGACTTACTAGTACTTAAATGTACTAAATAGGTCTCAATTATTGTTTTAGTAGATAATAAACTTCAAATAGACGTATTTAGTACAAATAAAAGTACTGAATACGTTTTTTTATTTGAAGGAGGATTTTAAAATGTCAAAAATTGTTGTTATTGGTAGTGCTAATATGGATACTACACATTATTTATCAACAGAGTTCCCAGATGAACTAACACAAGAATCTCTAAATGAGATTATTAAAACAGCGAGAGTTCTTGGTGGTAAAGGTGCCAACCAAGCTAGAGCTGCAAAACTTCAATCTAAAGAAAATAAAGTTTACTTTATTGGATGTGTTGGAGAAGATGAATCAGGAGTTAAAATGCTTGAGGAGTTTAAAAGAGTAGGAGTAGATTTTAGAGGTGTAAAAGTTCTAAAAGGTAAAACTACAGATGGTAGAATAATCGATGTTGATAAAAATGGTGAGAATCGTATGAAAGGTTACGGTGATTGCATTAAAGAATTAAAACCAGAACTAATTGATATGACAATTTTAGAAAAAGCTGATATTGTTGCAATTCAAATGAAGATGCCACAAGAAACAGTAAAATTTGTTATTGAATATTGTAAAAGAAATAACAAACCTTTAGTAATAGATCCAACTCCACCAGAAAAAGCCAATATATTAATGGAAGAAGGTGCTAAACTTTTAGGTGATGCTGCTTATTTAACACCTAATGAAGAAGAAGCGTTTGCATTAATTAAATATGGTGAAGGTAAAGATATTGCTCAAATAAAGAAAGAATTCAAAGAAACACCAAAAGAAGTTAGACTTCAAATGATTCAAGATTTTGTTGCTAAACATCCTAATGTTGTTGCAACAATCGGAGGAGATGGTGTTATTTATCACAATGGTAAAGGTGCTATTAGAAAAAGAACATTCCCAACAGAATGTAAAGATTCTACTGGTGCAGGAGACACATTTAATGGTGCATTTATAGCTTCACTTGCTAGAGGTGAAAAATTAGACAAAGCTATAGAGTTTGGTCTAATGGCTTCTAGTATGAAAGTAAGATATGAAGGAGCTCAAAATGGTGTACCAACATATGAAGAAGTTACAAAAGCTTTAGATACATACGAGAGAAAAAATAGAACTCATGAAGACTAAAGAAGTTTAAAATAATATACGAAATATCGCTAAAAAAGAGAGTGGCCCGCTACCACTTTCTTTTTTTTGTAAAAAAAAGAAAACAATTATTTCTTTTTTAAATCGATTATGTAACATTTAACTATTAAAATGTGATTAGAGATATAATTATATTATTGTAAAATGGCAATATTAAACACAAAAGAGGAAGGAGTTGATAATAATAATGTTTAAAAAATATTTTAAAAAAATTATTTCGATATTATTATTATTAATTATCATTCCTTTTTTTGCTTTTGGTAATAATTTTTATAATATATTTAATACTGTTGTAAATGCTGGTGGAGCTATTATAGAACCAGAACTGATTTTAGAGAAAAGAATTAGAGAAAAAGAAAATGGTGTTAAAGGTGAATTTATGCTTTCGCTAGAAGCATTTTATAAAAGAGATTTTGATGATCCTGATTCAGAAGTAGTACTTAGTGTACCAAAGGATTATATAATTATTGTAGATAATTCTGAGGAAATGAATGGTGCCAATGATGCGAGTACAAAAATGAATGCAGCTAAAAAAGCTGTTAAATTAATATTAAATAAAATAAATTCATATACAGATACTAGAGTCGCACTTATAGGATATGGAGATACAAATAATGCTAATAATACAGGATTATATATAGGAAATTCATTTAAAGCTTATTCTACTTTAGATAATGAACTGTATAGTAAAGCATTTCAAACAAAAAATGATACATCTTATAATGATTTACTTAATGCTGTAGATGCAATGACTTCAAATGGTGAATGTTATATAGATAAAGGATTGGAAATTGCTAAAAAAATATTAGAAAATGATAACCTTTCAGATATTGAATATAGATACAAACACGTTATTGTTATTTCTGGAAGTACTCAAATCGGTAATGGTTGGGGAAATGCAACTTATGGTAATAATTATGATGGGATTGATGTAGCAAATAAAGCTTTAAATATATCTTATGAATTAAAAAATACACATAATTGTTTTATAGATGTAGTTGGATTGCATATGAATTCAACTACATCATATCCACCACCTGAACCTAATTGGAATGATGGGGTTAGAGATGATTATCTTAAAACAAATGCATTTTTATGTTATTTAAGTGCTAATTATCCTGATGCGACTAGTGTTACTAATCCAGGTAGTTTTAAACAATCGTATAATTTCTATAAAAATTATGTAAGTTTTACAAATGAAAATTATTATAATTTTACAGATTATTTTCAAAATGAATTGTATTTTAGAGAAAATGCTATAGTTTATCTAGATGAAGATACAGTGATTAGAGATGTAATTGATTCAAGTTTTAAACTGATTGAAGGAACAACAAGTGATGATATAAAAGTTTATTTAGCCGATGTTAATTATTATACAGATACATTTGGCGAAAAATATTTATTAGAAGATGATGACATAAATGTGACTCTTTCTAAAAATAGTTTAGGACAAGATGTTATTGATCTAAAGGGATATAATTTTGAAGCTAATACAGTACTTGAATATAATGGAAATTATGATTCTGGAAGTAAATTAATAATAGAAATACCGATAACATTTGCTGATAAAACAGAATGTGGTAATTATATAAATACTAATACGGATGATACAGGTATATATTGTTTAAATGGTAGTTCAGAATATAGAAAAGTTGAATCTTTTCCAAAACCTACTATTGATATTCCAGCTAAAGTAAATATCAAACATATTTGTGAAACAGTTGGAGATGATAATTTAGAACTATCAATTAATTCAGTTTATTCACAACTTACTGGATATCTTAATGAAGATTATGATGGCGATGGTGCTGGTGATGGATATGAGTTAAGGGCTATTAGTAGTGATGGCAGTATTATTAGTAATTTAAAGAATAATGAAAATGAAATTATTTCTAATGTTATGTATGATTCTTTATATAAGATTACATTACAAGATGATAGTAATTATGAAATCACTAAAATAAAAATAAAACCTGAAAATAGTTCTGCTTACGAAGTACAATATAGTAATGATTTGGAGATACAAATAGACGATAATACAGATATAACTATTTATACTAAATTAAAAGGTAGAACAATAAGTGTTAGCAAACAATGGGATGATATTAATAATGAAGATGGAATAAGACCGGAAAGTGTAAATGTTGAAATATATCAAGATGAAGTATTATATGATACGGTTGAAATAAAAAATGATAGTAATTGGTTATATGAATTCTTTGTTGAAGATTTTGATAAAACTTATACATTTAAAGAGATTAATATTAATGAAAATTATTATTTGAAAAATGTTGAAGAAGTTTCAAGTAATAATTATGTATTAACAAATAATAAATATGGTTCAATACTGATTAATAAAAAAGATAGTATTTTAGGAAACAAACTGCAAGGTGCAATTTTTAAAATAGAAAGAAAAAATGAAGATAGTACTTGGACGGAGGTTGAGCAAATTGAAACTAATGAAGAAGGAATTGCTCAATTAGATAAATTAATTCATGGTACATATAGAATAACAGAGGAAAAAGCACCAGATGGATATAATTTAGAAAAAGATAGAAACGTGACTGAAATTGAAATTAATTCTTCAAAATTAGATTATGAACTTACTATTTTAAATAGACCACAGACAATTTTACCGGAAACAGGTGATAATGGTCTATTAATAATTATTAGTATAATTTTTATTTTATTAATGATTAGAAGAAAATATATGGGACCATTAATTGTTACTCAAAGAGTAAAAAATGCTAGAATTAATAAAAACATTAGAAGAGATAAGAAGTTTAAATTTATTTTTAATGTTGATGGTAAAGTAAGAAGAAAACATACAAGAAAAAAAGCTAGAATAAGTTATAAAAACTAAAGAACCTAATTTGTCATTAAATTTTTAAATTTTTATAATTTAAA
>JAZLBY010000054.1:0-17433 GCA_045613965.1 Candidatus Scatovivens sp. | reverse complement strand
GGCTGTTCCCCCTCACACCTACCACTTCCCCATTCTTTACTACACTAAAGTGGTGAAGTGTGGCCTGGATTTCTTTGGAAGATAATCTGGCCATCGGTGTTCGGTGGAACTTACCAAAACAGTTATCAATTTCATCAAAATATTTTAAAGGAGTGATACATATTTGACATTCAAATTAGTACATAATTATTATATCACAATAACAAATATTTTAAATATTAAATTTACCAAACTAACAGAAATAGTTCTGCAATTCTTTTATCTGTTATAATCTGCATTGTGACATCTATAATTGTTTGTCTAAATTCAAGCATATCGTGAGCGTATGTTGTAACACCTTGAGACCCTTTTCTCGTGTGTGTGTGTTTAACTTTAGAAACATTATCAACAACACCACTACTTTCTGCGCTGGATGATCCAGAGCTATTTGCTGAACCTTCATCTTCTGAATATGTAGTCAAGTAATTATCAATATTAGAAAGATTGTTCTGTGGTGTGTCTGAGAATTTGACATTTGAATTTGAATTGCTTGTATCAGATGATTGTGTTGAAGATTGTCCACTTGAAATAGATTTATCTGTTTTTTCTTCTTCATATGTTTCTACCATATCAACAGAATCAAATGGATTATCTAGAGTAAACATTGTTTCAACTGATTTAAACATCTGATTGTAATATGGCATTATCTCATCCATTACAATTGCAAATTCATCTATGAATCTTCCAACAGTTTCAGCAGAGATTTCTCTATATTTATAATGCTGGAATAACTTTTTGTTTAATGTTTCACGAGTTGGAATAAGCTGAAGAAGTTCTTCATCTTCTGTTTTCGGTGTGTAAATTGGGTATGTTGAAAGAGCGCTTTCAAGTTTTGCTTTTGCTTTATCATCATTAAGAATATCAACAAGTGTTACAGTGTGTCTTGTACTTGTGAACATTTACATCACCTCCAGGTTTTCTTCTTCAATGTTAAAATCTAAATCTTTTCTAATTTCAACCGAAATATTAAGACCGAACATTTCATTGATTTTATTGCATGCATCTTCTCTTGCTTTTAGCATTACTTTAGCACACATTTCAATCTGGTCATTGTTTGCCTGTACTTCATCATCAACAAGTCTTTCTCTTTTTTCCATATTAGCGTTGTTTATTCCTAGAAAAGTCATACACTCGTTCCAGATTGCGTGTTTTTGTGTCTGAAGCTGAGGAAATACTGTTGGGCTTGCTGTATTTAACACCTTAACTCCATCAATATCAAGATTATTATCTGCAAAAATAACCATCTCATTATCGTGTACTTTTTTCATTGCTCTTTTTAGGGAGTTCTTCTGCTTTTCAGAACAACATACAACAACTGGAGTTTTCTGCGCTGCAATGTTAACATCAATAGTTCTTGATATGTCTGCAAGTCTCCAAGCATAAAGTTCAACAGTTTTTTGTGTTGGTATGTATTCATCATTGTTGCCAATTAGAACACAATCAACACCATTTGTTTTAGGTGTTCCAATAAAGTTAGTTCCAAATGGTGTTAACTTTGTCGGCTCATCATAAAAGTTGATTGTGCCACTTTCAGTTACTTTTGTAACCATAAATCCTTTTTCTTTATCGTGGAAAAAAACGCATTTTCCATAACTAAAAAGATATTTTTCAATCCATTTTTCATTGATACCATTCGGCAGGTTATTCCACTGAAAAACAGATTTTGCAATTAGCATAAGTCTATAATAGTAATCAGTAAATGTTATATCATTTAATGATTTCGAGAAACTCTCAAATTTTAATACATTATTCATTTTATCACCTCACTAAACAATACCATTATCAAGTGAATAGTTACCAATGTTTGAAGGATTTCTCCAAATTGTAACGCCTTTATTATAAACGGATTTAATTTTCTGCATATCTTCCATAGGAATTGCACCATCAATATTTACATCAATTGTCTTAGTGTACCACCACTGAGCACGATGGTTATTATTTGGTTTTTTAACTTTTCCGCATTTATATCCAAACATAGAAAAATAATTGTCTATGATTTGAGCATATTCCTTTTTGATGCTCATATTGTAATAAGTAAAAGTGTTATCTCCTTTTTGTGCAACAACATCTCCACAATTGATATTACCTGATGTTTGTGGTGCCACCATATTAGCCTTGTTTACTTCGTTTAAAGTGTTGGCAATTCCAGTTAAACCTGAAAGACCACCAACGATTGCGCCAGGAATAGCACCAACACCACCAACAGCTGCGCCAACTGCTGCACCGCCAGCAGCAGAAACACCGGCATTAATTAAAGATGTAGCAATGTTTACACCGTTTTGTGTTAACCAGTTTGTATATTGGTCAGTAGCCCAATTGCACTGAGGATATTTTCCAAGATTTAAACCTTCACTTTCTGGTTCTGTTACTCCTTTATAATTTTGAGGTATCATTCTAATTGAGCATCCTGGTGTTAAAACTCCGTAAACCTTAAAACCACAATTGCTTGTTGAAAAATCTTCATAATTATATGAAGCAACTCCGCCATTACCATTAGACACAAGCAAATAACAATAAGGATATGTTTTAAGCTTGTTATTTTTTGGAGTATATCCCCCAAGACCATAAGCTTTGCTAATATTAAAGTCATAGCTTGCTGGAGCATTACTTTCAGCAACAATTCCTCCGGTTTCACTATAAATAAATGTAGGAGCTAAGAAGATTGAAGAAATTGCACTTTCATCTTCATTAGCAATAGCCTGTGTTGATAGCTTGATGTTTGAAACATCAAAAGCATAATATTTTACACCAGAATAAAGTCCATTGTACACACCACCAACTAGCTTGTGAAGTTCTCCCGGTGAAAGGGTTGAACCCATAAGGATTTTACTTCCCGGAAGTAGTTTCGTGTCTTTTGTTTTGCTATTGATGATATACTCACCCATTTCAAGTCCTTCTGGAACAGTATGCACTCCAATTGTATCATCAGAACAATGTTCTCTTTCTACAAATGAGTGTTTGATTGTATAATCAAATTTCCAAGTCTGCATAACATCTGTTTCAATATAAACATTAGTTAAATTGTCGTTCACATATTCCATTTTTGTAATAAAAGCATAGTACCATTTTGAAGAAAATGCACTGTTTTTATACATTACATAGTTGCATCCAATAAGTTCATCATAATCATATGGAAAGCGGATGACTCTGTCTTTTCTTTGGTATGTGAAATTTTCTCCAAGTTTAACAGTTTTAGATAGAAAATATTCTGTCTGTGCTTCTTTACTTGAAAAGTAAAATGTATCTTTATAGTCATTTTCTAGAGGTACACTAAGTAAGCGTACCTCTGTTATTTTGTTACTCATAATTACACCTCGCTAAACAAACACTCTGTCAGAACATAATCTGTTGTAAATCCTGACACATAAGCATTTGTATTTAGAATGTTATTAGCATTGTTAACACTCCAAACTTCAACCGGTAAATCATTTTCAATTGCTAGATTGATAATTGTATCAGTTACATTTGATATATTTAAATCAATGAACAGTTTCCCATCACTAGCCATTGTTTTAATTTTTGCAAGTTCTGTTGATGTAAATGTGTTTGTTACAAATCCAAGTCTTGCATTTTTATCTTTGTTATAAACAAAGTTTAAAAGATTAGTTTCAAAAGAAATATAAGTCACTTTGCCTTTCATCCCATACTGAGCAACAATATCAACAAGGCTTTCAACCTGAGATTGTGTTGCACCATATTTGATTTCAATGTATGGATGAATCCCAAGATTTCTACAAAGGATGATAAATTCCTCAAATGTTGGAATTCTTTCGCCGGCATAGTCATCACTAAACCATGAGCCAAAGTCTAGTTTGCTAACATCGGAATAAGTTTTGCTTGAAATACTTCCAGATCCATTTGAAGTTCTGTCAATTGTATCATCGTGTAATAATACAGCAATATTATCTTTAGTAAAAGAAACATCTGCTTCAACATATTTAAATCCGTTTTTCTTTGCAAGTTTATATGCTGATAAAGTGTTTTCTGGTGCTCCAATGTTGTAGCCTCTATGTGCAATAGATTTAACATTGTCATTTTTAACGATATTATCAGTAAATGTAATATTTAATAGGTCAGATTTAAATAACATTGAATTATCATCTTTTTTGAAGTTGATTTCATATTCTAGATTAGTTTGTAGTGTAAATGTTTTTACCCATCCAGAATCCCTCTGGTATACCCTTGAGCCAGAATCTATTCTGTAAACTTTAGCAGCAACAGAATATTCATCAGGACATATAATAGTGATTGGTTTTTCAACTGTAACATATTTGCCACACAATCTAATATTTGAATAATATCCGCCACTTGTGTATTCTAATTGATTACTAGCATTAAAACCATTGATTTCTACACTTTCAACCTTAAAATCAATCTTGAAAATGTCTGTAATTGGTAATGCTTCATCGTTTGATTTTCTTAAACCAAATTTAACATCAAAGCCTTTAGGTATTACAACTTTTTCAAGCCAACCAGTATCACCAATTTTTTCAGGACCATTCCAAACAGTAACAGAAACAAGGTATCCTTTTGGAGCATTTGCAAGGATATCTTTATCAATGTTAAAAGTGTGTTTACTTCCTACTCTATTTGGAGCAACGTCTCCAAGATAAGAAACATTTGCAAGTGATTCATAGAATAGCACACCATCAAGTGTTTTTTCTTTTAGTCTTTCAGAAAACAATTTGAAAATGTCTCTGATATTCTCTCCAATGTTTTCTTTAATCACTCCAAGAGGGTCGACTCTTCCATCAATGATTTCAGCATCCATTGAAGTAGTTCCAGCTTTTACAAGTCCAATTAAATTATCAAGTCTTGAAGAAAGCTCATTTGTTGACACTTCAATTCTATTTTCAATCATTTCATCTTTAATTATATAAAGAAGGTCGTGAATTGAGTTTATAAGATTATCTTTCATATAGATAACACCTTTTGCAACTGTTCCTTCAATGTTCTGTTTCCATTCAAGGTCAAGTTTTGAAAGAGTGTTATAAGCTTCTACAAGTTCATTGATTTTATCCGCAATTTCACGAGTTAGTGAAATACTAGAAATTGCTTCATCTTTATAAAGCTTGTTTGTGTGCTCTGGTAGATTGAAATTCTTTATCTTATTCATAACTAAATCCTTTCAATGCTTCCTGGCACATTTGATTCATAACCAAATGCAATAGGATGTCTAGCACACATTACAATATTTTCTTCTGTGAAAGCTCCTCTTAATTTATCAGAAATATCCGACAGACCCATTCCACAATATGTAATTGCTTTTGTTTCACCATCAATTGCATCTGTGCAATCAATGAAGTTGATTGAACCATCTGCTGTAATATTAGTTACAACCAAAGTATGGACAATGTCTCTAAACATGTGTCTTTTAAATTCTGACTCTGCATTATCATTTATAATTGCTCTTGTTGTAAATACAATGTCACCAATCTGAAGTTCGCTTTTTGGAATTTCGCATCCCATATTCCATAGTTCAAAGGCAATGTCTCCAGCATCTAGATATGATCGGAAAGACTGATTGTTTAATCTTGTTGACGTTGAGTTGTAGTATGTGTTGTAAGAAAAAGAAGAAAGATTGTTATCACTATATGGTTTTGTATATCCATAGTAGCCAGTAATATTACCAGAAGAATCTCTTCTCGCTGCTCCTGAAAGTGCTCTTCTCTTAAAGCCAAAATAATAACCAAAATCAAATTCTTTAGTGATTTTACCTAAGTAAGAAGTTGCATTTTTTCCAACAAAGTCAGTTACACTTCTACCCATATAAAGCATCTGGACAAAAGAAGAACAGTTCATCTTGAATTTGCTTTTACTTGAGTTATAACATTCATTATCTGCAAATGTATTTCTGTTAACATCTTCATCATTATAATAAAATGTTGTTCTGTTATTGTAATAACTCATTGCAAGATTTCTAATTGCTGTTTTCTGTTCATCTGTAAGTGATGGATAAAGAGTTGATTTTACTTTGCTAGTTGTCTCAAGTTCAGCAAGTTTTTCTTCTGTTTCAGCTTTAAATTTAGTTTTGAAAGTTTCAAGTTCAGCAAGTTTTCCATCTGCTTCAGTTTTGAAGCTTTCAATTTCAACAATCTTTCCATCTGTTTCGGTTTTGAAATTATCCATTTCTGTTTCAAGCGCTGAAACACTTGCATTGATTGTTGTGCTTAATGTTGCAAATTCTTCATTTGTTTCTGCTTTAAATGTGTTAATTGCTGATGATGTTTCAGTTCTTAATGTTTCAATGATATTTGTAGTTTCTTCAAAAGCATCAAGAATTGTTTCTGAAAGCTCTCCACTTTCTTTCATTTCTCTAACTAGAGTTAGAATTGCCTGAGATAAATTTCCTTTAATATCTCCAATGAAACCATCAAGCTTAGAATCCTGTCCTTTTAGTTTCAGCTCAACAATTGCAACAAAATCATCAAATTTCTGATTTACTCCCATTTTGAAAAGCTCAACATCTTCAGTTGTACCATTTTCAAAATTTTCAAGTTCTGCATTTAAATCATCAATGAATTTATTATATTCATCAATCAGCTTCTGCATTGCTCCATAAACTCTTGCTGTCTGTTCAACTGCTGTTTTACTTTCACAATCATAAAATGAAGGGAATTCATCAGTTAAAATCCAGTACGGTAATTTTTTCATTATTTTTACCTCCTTTTATAAAGTATAAGGTGGGATAAAAAATCCCACCATTAATTTTAGTTTTCTTCGTCTTCAACAACAAATGCAACAGCATTTACAAGAATTGAATAAGCCATTGTCTGCCACACATTTAGATAATAGTTATCATAAAGGCCCTGAGGATTATTAAAGTGTGTAATTGTAAATAGGTCATCGTGGATCTGGAAGAATGCTTCATCAACTAGAGCACCAACGACTTTTTTACCTTCAACTTCAGGGAATACATCAATAACAACTTTTCTTGTGTCATTAAATTCAGCAACGCTCATATTAAATGTTGAAGCAAGCACATCAACACCAATAGATGTATCAACAGCAGTATCAAGAATTAGAATCTGTTCTGACTTTCTTGAGAAAGTAGTAATTGCTTTTTTATCTTTACTCTGTGCTGTTAGATAAGCATTATGTTCTGTTGATGGGAATGCCATAAGTCCAGAAATTGTCTTAACAGTTTTGATGAACTCTTTTCCATCTGCTTCTGAAAGAAGAGGGTCAGCAACTTCAACAGTTTTCATTGCGTTCTTTGTAATTGCAGATTTGATAAGTTCTTTTGTGTTCATAAACTCATCAAGTTCAGCTGAGTTGTAAAGTGTGTTGATTACATTGATAACAAAGCTTTCAAGTGCTTCGTATGATGAGAATGCTCTTGAAAGTGATTCTCTTGATACAGTAACCGGATACTGCATTTTGTGGTTCATTCTGTGGTAAACCACTTTAGTGTCAGGAAGTTTTCTGTTTAGAAGAGTGCTTCCAGTTGCATCAAAGCTTTCACCTTTTAGGAAGTTGTTGTAAATTTCTTCAACAGTATCTCCAACTGGCTTAGTTCCTTTTTTAAGTGATTTAAGTGGGTTTTCAAAAAGTTTAGTGTGTACAATGCTTTTTACTAGCTTGTTTAGAAGTGTACCCATAAATTCATTTGCAACCTGAACATTGTCACCATCTAGCATTGCAAATCTGATAGATTCCATATTTGTTCTATCAGCTTCAGGGATTCTTTCCTGATAAGTAGTAGAAGCATTGTCTCTGATTGTGTTTAGAATTGTAATGATATCCATTATTTAAGACCTCCTTTATCATTAAACAAATCTTCAAATTTTAATTTATCTTTAGGAGCTGGAGTTGGTAGAGGTGGCTCAGGTTCTCTTTCATCTCCCACTCTTAAGAACAGTTTCATGTTTGCGCTTCTTAGTGTTTCGTTGTCTGTTGTCAGCTGCGCATTTGTTTCTTCAAGTTCTTCTAGTCTGTCAAAATCGCTTGATACTGTTTCTCTTAAAGATGTAAGCATTTCTCTTCTCTGCGTTTCATCTTCGCAAGTTCCAATATCATTAATAAGTGTATTAAATTCTTCTCTTGTCATCTTCCTATTCTCCTTTTAAATAACACGAAATTATAGCCTTTTCTTTTCTTCTTTGGTTTGGTTGGAGTTTCACCACCAGATTCCCCGCCACCAACATCAGGAAGTTCACCTGATTCTATGTATGTTTTCCAAGCCCAAGCATATTGCACTCTTTTCTCCCAATGGTTTGTGTTCTTATCGTGTGCCGGTCTTTCATAAGCACACATAAAAAGCCTTGCTAAATAATCACACTCCCAGTTTCCAGTGTTGCTTAGAAACTCTTGACCAGTTATTCCAATCATTGAAGACAGACCAGCACCATCAAAGTAGTTTCCTTGAGATATAAAAGCACTGCTTGAGTACCACTGATTGTGTGTTGCTTTTCCTGTACACTCTGCAACCATACACTCAAGCTGATGATCTCCAAAGGTGTATGTTAAGCCAAGAGCAGAACAGTTTTCTGTTAAAACAGTTTTCGGTGTCCACTGAAAAAGCCCAAAACCACCACCGCCGCCGGCTTCTACTCTACCCGGATTGACAGAGCTTTCAGCTTGAGCATTTCCAAGAAGTGCTGCTATTGTTGTATCGTGTATGCCAAGCTTTCTACATTTAATAATAAAAAGGTTGGCATTGTTTTTCATTTCATCAGTGGAAAGACCACTGCTCCTATAAATCCAAGCCATTTTTATTTACCTTTTAGCATATCGTTAACAAGTTTTTGAATAACTGCATAATCGTAACCGGCTTTTGTCAGTTTTCTTTTTCTAGTTGCACCAGTACCCCAGTATCCATTTATTACTTCTTTTGCAATGTCTTTATTACTTTTTACTTTTTTATGTAACTCAAGACCGTTAGCAATTGCATTAGCAATCTTTTCAATTCCTACTTTTTTATATAGATTTACGTCATCTTTGTCGTCAACAAAACACACTTCAATTAAAATTGCTTTATCTTTTGTTTCTCGTAAGAAGTAAAGGTCTGGCCGAACTTTAATACCTCTATTTGTAAAACCTAGATTTTCAAAGCCTTCAAGAATTTTATTGCACACTTCAATCTGTTTATAATCTTTCAGATCATAAACAAGAATCTCAACACCTTTGACTTTTCCGTTTCCTTTATCTTCTTTGAATGAATTAAAATGAATTGAAACATCGTAATCAGTGTTATATTTGTTGCACTTTTTGACAATATTAAAAAGAATATTATTCTGGCTTGTTCCATTGTTTACTGTGCAATCATAAACAGTATGACCTCTAAGCTTTAATTTTTTGATTACTTCTTTTGAAACTTTTCTATTTTCTGTGCTTTCATCAATAAAGTGTGAAGCACCGCAACCAATTTTTCCTTTTGGATTGTGTCCTGCATGTACTGTATACTTCATTTTCTATTCTCCTATATTTCTAAAAAATCCTTTTAGTTTGTCAGGCATAATTTCCGGATTTATTGCTGTTAGATTTTCAATAATTGAACCAACTTCCATCAAGCAGATGTAAACGCAAATGCCCATTGTCATTGGCACTGTTATACCTAAATCCATAAAGCCTTGTGCATAATCTACAAGACAACCAAAAACAATACAAAGGATTAAAGCTGATTTGTGAAATAAACCTTCTCTCATTTTGTTGCTTGCATAATCTTTGTTTTTTAGTGCGTTTATTAGCCCAGTTGCAATATCAAGAACCATAAAAGCAGATGTGATGATATAAACCATTTCTTATTCTCCATTTATTATATTAGTATAACTTTTTTCACTTTATTATACTAAAATCTAAAAACTTTGACAACTTAGTACAGTACAGTTTTAATCACTTCATAGCATAAGTTTTTAATATTCATATTTTCAAAGAATACATTTCCTTGCTTATAACTTTCAACAAAAAATCCAAACCTTGTGCCTCTGCCTTTAGTTTTTAGAAGCATCGTGTTCGGTTTATGATCTTTAATGGTTAATGCATACACAAATGGGAATGATGGGTCAATGTCAGCAGATACCCACATTTTACTTTCTGAAAAATCAGCCCACACGCCAAAGTCTCTATCTTTATACTTAAAAGTAAAATAGTATCTTGCTTTTGAAGTTTTCTTTTCAATAAAGTTACTGTCATCAAGCAAGAATTTATTTTCAATAGAATAATCTGCGTATTCTGTGCCAGCAACTAATTGACCAAATTCAGTGTTCTTCTTTTTATCAATGAAACTTTCGTTTCTAACATCTTCAACAATAATCGGTCTTGTTTTGTGTTTCCAAATGTATTTACCATTTTTATCTTTTCTTTTTGGCATGTGTAAATCCCAATATAGAAAATAAGGATTTGTTATTGATATTGCATTTGCAAGCATAAACACAATAACTCTTTTATGTCCTGTTCCTGGTCTTGCTACTGTTTCATATAAGTTCAAAAGCTTTTCTGGTTCATTAGGCAAATACCTTTGGTTTCCTTTTTCAATTAGAAATTCATCATATATAAGCATTGTGATATCTGGATAAGATATGGATTTTTTATTTGCAGCTGTGGAAAGTGTAAAACCAAAACCGGCAACATCTTCCTCTGTCCACTTTGCTTTCTCATCAGCTGGAGCAAGTCTTATATAAAACTTTTCTCCCTCTACTCTAAATTCATAATCAGGAAATTCCCAAGAAATATCTTTAAAGAATTGCTCCATTGGTTTCTTTAAATCATCCTTGTACCTTCTAATATATCCAAATTGTTCTTTCTTTTTTATAAAATTTTCAATTGCTCTTTTCTTTGCTCCATAGGATTTACCGCCACCACGATTTCCAACAATCACATTAAATAGTGCGTTATGTGTAAGTGTTCGATTTATATCCCAAAATATACTTCTGTCTATTGTCATTTTAATTCCTCACATAATAAAAATAGAGACAATGAAAAGTTGCAAAATAGATGACCAATCCGTATGCTGGTGGCGGCTCTTCACCGGTGGCTTCCACTCAGCAGCTTTTGCATATAACTTAACATTATCTCTAAATAATATTTTAAACTTCTTTAATAGTAAAATCAACCTCTTTTAATACAGTTCCTCCAGGTACAACTTTCGGCTGTAGTTTTCCAGAATACTCTGCCCCAATTCTAAAATTCCTAAATGTAACTGCTTTATGGCAATTTGCTGGCATGCCGGCAACAGTTACCTTAAGCACATTATAATATCCATTACTTTCAGAATACATCATCCAGTTATCACTTTTAACACCTTTGTCATATTCTTCTTTTGAAATAATATGATTTTCAATGTAGCATTTCTGTCTTAAGAATTTACCTTTTGAAAAATTTGCTTCGTGATCCCAAGCGCCAAGTTTAACTGGGTCAATGTCTAATCCTTCCGGAAGTTTTAGATCTGGAGATAAACAGTGCAAACTATCAGTATCAGCATAAATAAATTGTATGTCGCTTTTTCCAGAATGATAATCATCTTGTATCTTTTGCGCTGCACTTATTGTTTTAAGTCTTGCGTATGATGTTATAAATGAAGCCATAGCAACATACACACCTTCTTTTTCTTCTGTTTCACCATCGTAATAATGAACAGAATCATCTTCAGCACTATAATAAGGTATCTTTGCCTTTACTTTTGTATCAGTACCAAATTTGCCATATAAAGAATTTAAAAATAATTTACTTATTAAATATAGACCGTGATTTCCTTCTTCTTTGGCTTTTATCTTGTTTGCGCTCCACTTATCAATATATTCTTTAAATAAGCCTTGAGTGGCTTTGAATTTCCACCCTGATATATATTCAAGATTGTAAACATCATAATGTTCAAAGAACAATTTCAAATCAACAGAATTGAGACATAATGTAACAATTTCATCCCCAGAGCTTTCAAGATATTCATTACCTCTAAAAAACATACTCTTCTTGATTTGTATAGTTGGAATTTTACCTGGTTTAATTTCAAATTGGCATCTTATCATTTGAGTGTATAAAGGATAAAGTTTATCTTCTTCATACTGGCCATTGAAAAATATCGGTGTGCCATAAGGAAGATAATCATTATACATTACAGATGGATATAAAGAATTCACATCCAGAACCACACCAGGGCCAACAGTTTTGCCAGCAAACTTTGGATTTACATATGTAAAACCACCTCTATAGCTTTGCTTAACATCATCGTGAAATTTTGGTGTTGGAAAATACCTGTTGAAATATTTTCTTTGTAAAATATTCTTATATTCATTTAATGCACAACTTCCAATTGTCATTTTTGTAAGCCCTTCGCTATGAAAATATTCAATTGCGTGTGCTACAATTTGAATGTCGTGAATTAAATAAACCCTTTCTTCTTCTGTAATTGGTGCACCTTCTGGCAAATTATCGTGTGCAGAATAATCAATTGAACCTTTTTGAATTGGTAACTTAAAAGATTTAGCTATCTGGTCAACAGATAACGGGATCAGTTTCAAGGAATCCTGAAAAGTTACTTTTTTGACTTTCTTACCTTTTAACTTGAAAATGACTTCAACACTATAATAAAGCCCTTTGTTTGAAATTAGTGTTGTAAATGTATTACTAGCCCTTTCTTCTCTTTCAACGTGTTTAAAACCATTTTTAAAAAGCCAGTGAATTAAAAATTGAGCATCAAACTTTAAATTGTGAAAATATATTTTTGGATTGTCTGGCTGGCTTTTGCACCACTCAAAGAAACCATCAATTGTTGTCCCAATGAATATATTTTCTTTGTTTCCAACTTCACATACGCCCCACGCCCAAACTCGGCAATCATCTTGTTTTGTTGTAGTTTCAAAGTCCGCCACATAACTTTTAACTTTCATTTTCAATTCCTACCTTAGTTTAATTTTTTTGGATTACCCTTAAATGTTCTGCGCCCTACACTTACACCTTTAGTTATTTCTGGTTTCTTTACTGGTGCCCAAGTTGACTGTAACGCTGTCAGGTTTTCTCGCAAAGCATCATCAAGAAACGCGCCGGGTTTTGGTGATACAATTTCTTTTGCATCTGTGTCAGTCATCCAAATTTGATAAAATTCATCAAAATCCATATTGTCGATGTTGTTAACAATATCATCCACAACATCATCCATTCCAAGACCTCTATATCCCGCCTCAATGCCTTTGATGATATTGTTTTTTAATAATAATTCTTTTTGCATCCAGTACATTGTCTGAGACTCTTTTCTAATAGCTTTATACCTTTTATTTAGAGATGTTCTATCAAGTGAAGGTGGGAATGCTTGCATTGGTCTAAGTGCCACTTCGTCAGTTCTACCCATACCAATATCTTTAAGCTTATACCCAAGAAGTCTACCTCTTGATTTTGCATCCAGTTCCATGAGCTGCTCGTGTCTTTTATTTCTCTTTCTATTGACGATTCCTAATCTTCTGGACATCTCATTTCTTTGCCATTTTGTTGTCTTTAAGTTATATTTATTATCAGGAACATCAACAAGCTTTTCTGCACCTTTTTCACTGAACCTTTTCAGTGCGTTTATCTCTCTTTTAAGGTCTTGTCTTGTTGTAATAAGTTCTTTTAGTTCTGAAACTTTTACCTTTTCTGGTAGAGCCCACGCATCTTGTGGGCTCATTTTCTTTTGAAGTCTAGTGATTTTGGCATTGAAGTTTTTAACGGCTTTTCTTAAGTCCGCATTGTCACTTTGTTTCCATCTAATATTATATTGTTTAGCCATTTAACTTTTTCTCCATCATCTAGCAGAATCAGAAAACCTCTTTTTTCAATCGTGCTATAAAGTCTAATATCTGCTAACCTGTCAAATATAACTTCAATACCATATCTTTTAGTGATTGCTTCATTTATCTTTTTTCTGTTCTGGATGAACTGTTTAAAGAATTTCTGCTTATATAAATTACTTGAAAAAACATATGTTATTTTGCTGTCTAAATATTCAACCTCTAATCTATGGGGCGAAATATTCAGATCATAAGCAATGTTGTTTCTAGTTAGTCCTTTTTGTGTCAATGTAATCACTCCTAAAATGGTACGTCAGCAGTTTCAATTTCTACCTGTTCTAGTGTTTCTTCTGCTGCTTTTTCTTCACTTTCATAAATTGAGAAGTATGGAATTTTTGTATCAACTCCACCCTTTGCAGAGATGAAACCAACAACTCTGATATCTCCAATCTTTCCAGAGATGTATTTCTTACCATTCTTTGACACGTTTACCCAAAGAGATGTATATTCTTCTTTTTCTGCTTTGCCTTCTGCATCAACTTTATAAATTCTGATATCAGGTTCTTTTGGATTTTTCTTATATGAATTGATAAATCCCACAAGTCTTTCTTTTGCTGGAGTCTGTCCAGATAGATAAGTGTTCTTCCCATCCTTTGTTGACTTTAGCCACATTGTGAATACTTCTTTCATTGTAAATTCTTTTTTCATTGTCTTCGCTCCTTTTGTAGTTAAGTTATATATTAAGATGTATTTAATACATCTATTTGACTTGTTTATTATACTATTTAAACATTTACAATTAAATAGCTTTTAATACTTTTCTAACAATTACCTTTGCATTATTTCTTCTTCTTTTTTCTGTATCTTTTGGAAGTGTAACAATCATATAATCTATCATCTCGTGCATTCTCCCAAATAACATTTCTTAAATATCTTCTTCGCATTTCCTGATAAACTTTCCAAAGTTTTTCTTTTTTCTGTTTGTCTGTCATTTGTTTCTCCTATATTAAGAGGGCGAGCCTATATATTAAAATTTTAGAGGTAGGAAGAAAACTTGAATCAAATGTTGACATTGTGTTTGCTCGCCCTTTTAAACTATTTTAACCTTGATGGTATATCCATCATTTCTTTATGTTCGTGTTCCTGGTTAACAGCCCAAGCAATATTCCAAAGCGCTGCAAGAAGATGATTTTCATCTTTGTCTCCTCGCATATATTTAAATATGTGTCTTAATGCTGAATCAATTAAACAGCTTTGCGGTGCGCCTTTGTCAATGTTTCTTTCTCCGTATTTAATCGCACCAGCTTCGCAATGCTTCGCCAGATCTAAAAGGGCGCTCATTGGCATCAGGTCACATCTTCCTTTTCCTTGTCCCATATCACGAACAAAACCATTTTCAAACTCTCTTCTGTTTCCTGAGTCTAGGATAACATCATAAGCTGTTCCAGTTTTTTCTTTTGGTTCTTCCCAGTTTACAGCTGGTCTGCCTGGCCAATCTGTTTCGTTGTTAATGTAGTCATTGCATACCTCATTAGGAGGGCAATAACAATCTTTTGCTACATTTCTGCATGTTTCACATAGTATACTATTCATTTTGCACCTTCTTCCATAATTTGGATTGCTATATCTATTGCTCTGTTAAAACCTGTTGCATAATATGGATTATCTGCTATACTTTCACCTTTTAATCTATGAAAAATAAGATATCTAGCAGGTGTTATCTTTCTTTCTTCCAACTGTGCCACAACCTTTTCTATGTTCACCATTTGGAAGCACTGTTCTTCTAGGTCTTCATATTGTGCTAGTTTGTGCAAAGCTTTTCCGTTCCAATGACACCATAGGCAGTAATTTTCTTCATTGCAATCTTCCGTACCTTCGTGTGAACAAATCACCATTGTATTAATATATTTTGTTAATCTACTCATTTTACACCTCTATATCTTTATAAACCTTTTCTAAACATTCTAGAATTGTGTCGGATTTTACTGCCAGGAGCAATGTTCTTAAGTGTTGCAATTGGTAACCACATCTATCATATTCTTTTGAACCGTACTCATAAAAATCTAATTTTATCGTAATTGCTTTTATCTGCTTTCTAATTAGCAATTCTATTCTGTCTATTTTGTTCATTTTGTTTCCTCTTCTAACCATTATATTGAGAAATAGAAAATTGTTGTGAAGAATAGAGCAAATGCACCTAATACAACCCACTCTGTAAATGTTAACTTGTTATCCTTTTTGTTTAGATATCTAAATGCAGCTTTCTTTCTTCTGTAAATTTTATGGTTCTCGTTTACAAGCTGAATCATATCTGCTCTATCAAAGTGTTTTGCTTTTGCCATTTTTACTTCTCCTTTGCGTTAAATCTTATAAGTAAATTCTCTGTTAGTTCTATTGTTGCTACCATCTGGAACATTATTTCTCTTAATGTTTCTGTATCACCTTCGTAATAATCGTAGAAATCTTTGACCAGATTCCAGAGTCTTTCGTGTTCTGACCATAGCACAATTTCTTTTCTTGATGTTACTTCTTTGCTCATTTGTTACTCCTCCGTAAACTTGAAATTTTTAAATGATGCTATTTCTGTTATAGTTCCTAATATGAATGATGCTTCATTTATAACAACATCTCTATCAATTTCATGTGTGTCGGCAAGCTCTATCAAATCTTTAACTAATTCTTCAATTAGCCATATGATTTCATTTTTGGCTCTTTCTGTATAATAAGGTCTTTTCATTTTATTTTTCCTTTATATATCATCTTCTAGAAATCCACTGGCAAAACCTATTTCAAGTTGTTTTAATAGTTCTGGCCAGCTTCCTAAAAGCTCCATAACTTCTTCTTTTGTGTTTACTGTTCTAGAACAAGTATGTGTTCTCACTTTTCCATCTGGTGATTCCACTGTCATTGATGACTTACCATATAATGTAGCTTTGAATCCGTTTTTGTGTTTGTATTGTATCATTTTGTTACTCCTTTATAATTCTGGGTGCTTCTCTAATTGTTTGCTATAATATGTTGAATGTTGAAATGTGTCAGAATATAAAATTTTTAAATTAGTTATAACGATAGATTAGAGAAGCACCCTTCTTTATAGTGCTGTTTCTGGGTAGGATGTTTTAGATCTAGAAGCAGCACATCTTATTAAGTGTTTGCAATTTTCCGGAATTTGTCATCGTACTCTGTTGCCTGCACTTAATTGTTAAGTTATTTAATAAAGAATGGATAAAACAGTGTGTTCTGTTGAATATATGGGAGTTAATTTAGTTGATTCAACAGAATGAAAGAATTCTTCAAAAATATAACTTATATATGATGAACATCTTGTGGTTTTGTTCTATAATTATGTTGATTTTGCAGAAAATAGTTAGTATTAACTTAAAAAAACCATTTGATGTTATCAACTTATTCAATTTTCTATATATTAACATAGCATTGCAGAAATGTCAATATAATTATTGTATTTTATGCAAGATTATTTATTAAAAATATGGTGTTTGTATTTTCTTATTTTTCTGGTATAATAATACTGTCAAATGTTTGTTGACATATTTGTACCTTTCTTTATATTTATTTTTAAATACTCAAAGGAGAGTTCCACCGAACACCGATGGCCAGATTATCTTCCAAAGAAATCCAGGCCACACTTCACCACTTTAGTGTAGTAAAGAATGGGGAAGTGGTAGGTGTGAGG
>JAZLBY010000053.1:0-10718 GCA_045613965.1 Candidatus Scatovivens sp. | reverse complement strand
ATAGACATGATTAAAAAATTTAAGATTAAAACATTAATCTGCTTAGTAAGTATAGTATTATTTAGTTTAATAGCTAACCCATTAGTATATAAAATCGTAGAAATAAGAACTGGTAAGGAAGTAAATAGTGGGATTCCTATGATAACATATGTAGCTATGGCTATCCAAGAAAAAACATCAAGACCAAGTGGTTGGTATCATGATACTAGTAATGTTGAATCAATATATTCAGCCGCAGAATATGATATAGAAAAAACAAAAGAAAAAAGTATGGAGATAATAACTGAAAGATTAAAAGCATTTTGTAAATCTCCAGTAATGATGATTAAATTCTACCAAGATAAAATATGTTCAACATGGATTGAACCGGCATTTCAAACTATGTGGTGGTCAACTCCAGGTGGAGAATATGAAAGACAACCACAAGAGTATAAAGACTATATAGAAAATAATGAGTTTTTAAATGAACTATTATTTGGAAAATATAAATCAAGCTATTTAAAATATTTAGATATAGTACAAATATGTATTTATTCTTTATCACTTGTATCAGTAATATATGGAATAAAGAATAATAACTATAATCATACTAACTCTATTTTATTAATTGTATTTGTTGGAGGATTTTTATTCCATATTCTTTGGGAGACTAAATCAATATATGTAATTCCTTATTACATGATGCTTCTTCCAAGTGCTTCAAATGGTTTTGAAATTCTAAATGATAAAACAAATGAAATGATTATAAAAATTAAAGATAAAAGAAATAATAAGAATTTAAAACAAAACGAAAAAGTAAATGATAATAGCTAAACAATAAATAAACCCTCTTCAACATGATAATTGGAGAGTTTTTTCTTTTATATAAATCCTTGAAGAATTAATACTTTTTTGATATAATTCATGGGTGATATAAAAGAAAAAATGAAAGGTATAAGTTTAAATGGCAAATTTAACAATCGGAATAGAAGGATTAGTAGGTGCAGGTAAAACTAGTATCTGCAGACAAATGTTAGATATAATTCCAAATACTGTCCTAGTAAATGGTGGTAATATATATAGATCAATAGTATATGCTATGATGCAAAATGGAGAAAAATTAGAAGAGATTAAAGCTAAAGGAATATCATTAGATATTAAAGAAATGATGGATCTATTTAAAATTGAAGTTAGACTTGAAAATAAAGAGACAATAGTTTATATGGATGATAATAAAGTATCTGAAGAGGCAATCCAATCTAAAGAAGCATCAATGGCAGTATCAACTGTAGCTGGTACAGCAGATAATAAGAAACTTTTCATTTTTGCAAAAGAGTTAATAAATAATCTTAAAAAAGACTATAATGTAATTGTATCTGGTAGAAGTACAATGAAAATATATCCAGAACTAGACTATCATTTTTTTGTAGTCGCTGATCTAGATGAAAGAGTAAGAAGAAAATGTATCCAATATGAAGGAAAGGAAAACTTTGAAGAAATAAAAGAAAATATTTCTAAAAGGGATATGCTTCAAAAACAAGCTGGATTTTATGATTATTCTGATATAACAATTGAAGTTGATGTAACAGATTGTAAAAGTGTAGAAGAATCAACAAAAAAAGTAATGGAATATATTAAACTTCCAGAGTTAGTATAAAAAGTAAAGAGAGGAACTTTCAGTATGGAATTCGTAAATGAGAAATTAATAGAATTTAATAAATATCTATCATGTGGTAGAAAAGTTGCTGTTATAGGTCTTGGTGTAAGTAATATACCTTTAATAGACTATTTACATGATTTAAGATCAGATGTAACAATATTTGATTCAAGAGAAATAGATGATATAGATAAACCTATAGTAGATAAAATAGTAGACTATGGAATGAGCTTTTCATTTGGAGCTAGATACTTAGAAAAATTAGTAGGTTTTGATATAATTTTCCGTTCACCAAGCTGTCTTCCAACAGTACCTGAACTTGCAAAAGAATTAGAGCGTGGCGCAATTGTAACTACAGAAGTTGAGATGGTAGTAGAACTTGCACCATGTAAAGTAATTGGTGTAACAGGAAGTGATGGAAAAACAACAACTACAACATTAATTAATGAAATATTAGTAGCTGGTGGTAAGAAAACATTCTTAGGTGGAAATATCGGAACACCATTATTTACAAAAATAGAAGAAATGATGCCAGATGATATAGTAGTATTAGAGTTAAGTAGTTTCCAACTTATGAATATGAAAATAAGTCCAGATGTAGCTGTAATAACAAATATTACACCAAATCACTTAAATATCCATACTGATATGGAAGAATATGTAGAAGCTAAAAAGAACATATTTAAATATCAAGACGAAAACGGTCTAGTAATATTAAATTATGATAATGAGATAACAAGAAGTTGCTATGATGAAGCTAAAGGAAAGAAAGTATACTTTGCTAGTAAAAATAAAATTCAAAATGGATATTTCGTAGATGTAGAAGATGGAAAAATAAAACATTGTGAAAATGGTCTTAGAAAACACGTGTTTGACACTAAAAAAATGCTTTTAAGAGGCGTTCATAATTTTGAAAATGCATCATGCGCAATACTTGCTACAAAAGAATTTGTAGATCCAAGTGCAGTTGAAAAAGTACTAACAACATTCAAAGGTGTTGAACATAGATTAGAACTTGTAAAAGAAACTGAAAATAGAGTTAAGTGGTATAATGATTCAGTTTCATCAAGTCCAACAAGAACAATGGCAGGACTTAACGCATTTACATTTAAAAATATAATCTTAATAGCTGGTGGTTATGATAAGAACTTAGATTATGATGTAATGGGCGAGCCAATTTTAGAACATTGTAAAGCATTAGTATTACTTGGTCAAACATCAAGTAAAATAGAAAATGCTGTAAGAAAACATGATAAAGAATTTCCAATCTATAAATGTAGTTCACTAGAAGAGACAATTAAAACAGCTGAAAGCATAACGATAAAAGGAGATGTTGTATTATTCTCTCCAGCATCAGCAAGTTTTGATATGTTTAAAAATTTCGCTGATCGTGGTGAAAAATTCAAAAAATTAGTTTTAGAAATAGTTAAATAAATTAATTAATAAATTATAAAGGGAAGAGAGGTAACTAAGAAGTTATCTCTTTTTTATATACAAACTTTTATATTTTTCATTAACACAAAATTACTATAGTTCATAAAAACAATGATAATAATTATTATTATCAAAAATAAGTATAAATTATTTTCATTTAGCATATATATATCTTAAATAAAATTATAAGGAGGAACTAACAATATGTTCTATCAACCAAGAGATCCATACTATGATGATTTCTATTTTGGATATCCAGGAAATAATACATATAATTTAAATCAAAATAACAATAATGTAGCTTATGATCCATATTCAGGAAATAACTTTAATCAAGTAGGCTTTAATGATCAAACGTTTAGTGATGACTTTTATAGATATCCAGGTCCAAGAGTAAATATAAATGGTATGAATCAAAATACTAATCCAAATCAAAATAATGTTTTCAATCATCAAAATTATAATCATTTATATCCAAGTATATATAGAATTTTAGATCCAGTTGTTAAAAAAGTCGTTTATTCATCAGGAAATACTTATTTAAACGATAAGATTTTAAATGAATTAGCTGAAGAGGTATTTAATATAGTAGAAGGGGATATTAATAAAACAGAAAGCGATGAACAAATAAAACAAGAACAAAATCAAACAAGTCAATCAAGTCAAAATCAACTACAAAGAAAACCTATATCTAAAGATGAAATAAAAGAAGCTTGTATGAATATAAGAAATTCATTAATTAAAGATTTTATTAAGGTGTTAATTATAAATGAATTTAATAAACGAACAATATATAGACCAAATAATCATTTAAATGTTTATCCAGTTAATATGAATATGTATTAATAAACAATAGGCGAACATATATTCTCAAATGTTCGCTTTAATATTTTTAAGGAGAAATTATGAAAGAAGAATACATTCAAATCATAAAAGGAACATTATTATTAATAGGCATTATAATACTTATATTTTGCTTTTTTAAATTATCATGTTTCTATATACCATTTTTAATAGGATATATTTTAGCGTGTATTTTTGAACCTATAATAAAGTTTATATGTAAAAGGACAAGGTTAGGGAGAAAGGCTGCAACAATAATAGTCTTAATTTCGACTACAATGGTTATATTTGGGATTTTTATTTGGGGATTGATAAATTTGTCATCTGAAACAAATAATTTGCTTAATGGGTTAAATAACTATATAGATATAGGAACTAATTTTATTAAAGAAATATCAGAGAAAATATCTAATATTACTAAAGGAAAAATAAATATCTTTGAAGAGGTTGGTTATGATTTATTAAATCTTATAACAGATTATATTAAAAATATTTTAACTAAAGTATTAAATATTATAAGTAGTGATCCAGTAATACTAGTTAATCTTATAATTACTATTTTAGCAACTTATTTTATAGCTAGTGATAAAGTTTATATTCTTGATATATTTGAATATCAATTTTCTAAAAAGATGATAGGAAAGTTAATGTGGAAGGTAAAGGATATTACTAAACAATTAGGAGAATATATTAAAGCTGAAATAATTTTAAGTTTAATAACATTTATTACTGTTCTTATAGCTCTTAATATTTTTTATATTTTAAAAATGAAGATAGAGTATCCAATTCTTACAGCATTATTTATTGGATTTATTGATTTACTTCCAATATTCGGTGCAGGATTTATTCTTATACCATGGAGCTTTAGTCTTTTTATATCGAAAGAGATTACTTATGGATTTTGGATACTTGCTCTTTATTTAATAGTTACTATTATTAAACAGTTATTAGAACCAAAACTTATTAGTAATGGTATTGGTATTCATCCAATATTTACTTTGATTTCTATGTATACTGGATTTAGATTTTTAGGCCTTACTGGTCTTATAATAGGACCTATTATTTTAATTATACTTAAATCTATATTTTCAGATATACTTGATAAAGGAGTTCTTAATTCATTAAGTGATTAATAGATTACAGCTGTTGGGACATACTCGTCATCTGGCATTGGAACTGTCACATCTACAGGAATATTTGCTTTCTCAACATTTGTTATTTTAAGCACAGGGATCTCTTCATTATTATAAGTTCCTTTTTCTATACTACCAGTTACTGTTATCCAAGAATTCGCCTCTAAGTTCTCTTTAGAGTTACACAAAAATCCTACAACCAATGTTTTATTATCTCCGATATCCATATCACGTGCTATTACAAATTCATTATCATTAAATGAATCTAGTTTATAGACATATCCGGTTACTTCTATTTTTTGACCGACATATGTTTCTAAATTATTATGGACTTGTTTTAATACATTTGTATAATTGGTTGATGATATTTTTGCTGGTTCTGAAGAGGGAATAGAATCGTCAATTAGATTCATTTGATTTTTGGAGGTTGAAGAGGTAAATATATTATAAAAGAGTACACAAGTTAAACTTATACAGATAATAGCCATCATAACTAAAACAAACTTTAAAATTAATTTTTTATTTAATTTAACATTATAAATAATCATAGCAAGCTCCTTAAAATATGTTTTTTAAATGTTATGCTAAACAAAACTAAATATTCTAAAAATAAAATCCCTGCATTTAACAATTGCTGTTTAATACAGGGATTTTTGTTTTGCCTAAGTTGGCAAGGATTCAATTAATCAAGTTGTTTAAGCTTCTTTACAGTGGTTTTACATGCTTTTTCGCTGATGTCACAAAAGATACCTTTACGATTAAGTTTCTTTGCGATAACAGCAGTTGTGCCACCACCAAGGAAAAAGTCGGCTACAACATCACCAGGATTGGAACATGTAGAAATGATCCTTTCAAGAACTGCGTCAGGTTTCGGTGTGTCATATGCCTCAGCAGTATTGGTTCTTGTGTAGGTGTCCAACATTTCATCGCCAGCCCAAAGATTACCAATAGGGACTACAGTTGAATACCTGTAAGGAAGTCCATCAATGACCCTAATCTCATCATTGGCTACCATATCAGAAAACTGAGATTTAGATATAAGCCAATGTTTGTTGAGTTTTCGAAGCTCAAAGATGTGAGTGTCAGTTCCTCTTGTATCAGAACGTCCTTCTAAGTATCCGTTTTCAAAAAGAGGTACGATTTGAGGTTTATCTCCATACTTTTCATGGAACACAAAATTCTTAGGATTTTTCACATAATAAAGAATGATGTCCATTTGAGAATCGAAGTTTGAGTAAAAACCTCTTTCGGTGCTGTGCTTTCTGTAGATACGATTTCTGAAACATTCAGGTCCAAAGATTTCATCCAAAAGGATTCGGATATAAGAATCCAATCTCCAGTTGCAGTGGATGAAAATTGATCCATTTGAAGCAAGAACTCGCTTCATTTCGATAAAACGAGGACGATACCATTCTACAGCTTCTTGAGGGCTGCCAAGGTTGTCGTTGTAGTCATCGAACACTTTTCCGGTATTGTACAGAATATCGCAGTAAATCAAATTTACGCTTTTATCTGCCATACTTTTAAGTAGTTCGAGGTTGTCGCATTGGTATATTGCTATACCTTTTTCCCGATAATACTCTTTAGCTTTTATCAAGGTAACACCTCCATATAATTGAATTTCTATTAACGAGTATCTTTAAAAGTATAACACAAAACACTTGAAAACACAAGCAATAGGGATGTTTTCTTGACAATTGAGCAAAGTTATACTATAATTAGAAAGATTGTGCCTAAAGCACAGATCAGCAATTATAAAACAGTAACTACTGTGTAATGCAAAGGAGAGATTCAATGGAAACACATCGTCGGTATTATCAGGACACAACTAGTGGCATTGAAGTAATGATTGAAAACGTTACTGAAAATCGCTACGAAGCTACCGCAATCATTCCTCGCACCATCTTAAGGTGCAACGAACTCAAAATCACTAATAATAGATTTACTATTAACATCATCTTGAAAGTCCCGTTTGAGGAACTGAAAGACGATCAGGTGATCATCAGAATCAGAAGGGGCTATATCCGTGGTGGGATGGGTCTGGTCAAGGAAAGACCTGCCATTCTGAAGTTCAATGAGCATGAATGTAAAGGAGAACTTGTGCTTAGGCCTAGGTTCTACATTCTGCCTGAAGAGAGATTCAACAGAAAGAATGTTAAGATTAAATCTGAAGAAAAGAAAGAGAGGAGGCGTAAAGCTGAAGCTGAAGAAAATAGCAGCATAATTTCCAAAATTAAGTTCCGATAAAAAGGAACAACTATCTCCATCGAAGGAGATGTGCACGTGTAACTCGTTAGCCCCTGTGTTATAGGAGGGAATTCAATGAACAAACGACAGACAAAGATAAAACGCGATAATGATTCGGGCGTTGAAGTTAAGGTTACCATGGGTAAACATGAGTGCGATGTAGTGCTCACAATTCCGTTTGAGAAAATTATGTGTCAAACTTTTGGCATTTCGAATAAGGACTTTCAGTTTAAGATAACGACTCATTCGACTCCAGAAGGTCTTCCCGATAGGCTCGAACTGAACTTCGTTGGGAAGTACACTAAGGTCGAATACGGACTGCTTAAAAGCAAACAGCTTACGTTCAAGTTTAGAGGCAATGGATACAACGGTTACTTAGTCCTCAATCCTAAATTCTATATTCCTGATGAGAAGCGATATACCCCTGAAAAGGCGGAAAAAATCGCGGCTGTTATCGAGGAACGTAGAGTTCAAGTTGGACGAGGCTCTAATGCCTGTTAAAATTAGAATCAACCATTAAGCGGCGGAACATTCCAAAGCAAAAGATTAGGCCTGCATCATTAAGTTGGTGTGGGTCTTTTCTTTATTAAAGAATGACTTAAAATGGTTGCAAAATGATTAGAAAAATGATATAGTTTGAAATGATAAATTGTTTAGGAGGCAAAATAATAAATGGGACTTTTTGAAAAAATATTTGGTACTTACAGCGAAAAAGAAGTAAAAAGAGTAAGACCAATAGTAGATAAAATTAATGGTTTAGAAGAAGAAATTTCTAAACTTTCAGATAAAGAATTAGCAGCAAAAACAGATTATTTTAAAGCAGAACTTGCTAATGGAAAATCGCTTGATGATATTTTACCTGAAGCGTATGCTGTTGTTAGAGAAGCATCAAAAAGAGTATTAGGAATGAGACATTTTGATGTGCAATTAATTGGTGGTATTATTCTTCATCAAGGTAGAATCTCAGAAATGAGAACTGGTGAAGGTAAAACATTAGTTGCAACTCTTCCAGTATATTTAAATGCACTAACAGGAAAAGGTGTTCACGTAGTTACAGTTAATGATTACTTAGCAAAAAGAGATAGTGAATGGATGGGAAAAATTTATAGATTTTTAGGACTTACAGTTGGATTAATCTATGGTAGAATGCCTCATGATGAAAAACAAAAAGCTTATAGAGCTGATATAACATACGGTACAAATAATGAATTCGGATTTGACTATTTAAGAGATAATATGGTTATACGTAAAGAAGAAATGGTTCAAAGAGAATTAAACTATGCTATTGTCGATGAGATTGATAGTATTTTAATAGACGAAGCAAGAACTCCACTTATAATTTCTGGTAGAGCTAATAAATCATCAGATCTTTATAAAAAAGCTAATGATTTTGTTAGAAAATTAACTCCAAAAGTTATTATTGAAGAAGATGTTAAAAATGCTGATCAACAAGAAGATAATGAAAAATTTGATTATATCGTTGATTTAAAAGCAAAATCTGCGTCATTAACACAAATGGGTATTGAAAAAGCAGAGAAACACTTTAGCTTAGAAAATTTAAACGATATAGAAAATACTGATTTAGTTCATAATATCAATCAATCATTAAGAGCTCATGGTATTATGAAAAGAGATATTGATTATATCGTTAAAGATGGTGAAGTTTTAATCGTTGATGAATTTACTGGACGTATTATGTATGGTAGAAGATACAATGATGGTTTACATCAAGCAATTGAAGCAAAAGAAAATGTTAAGATTGCTGATGAATCAAGAACTTTAGCTACAATTACATTCCAAAATTATTTTAGAATGTACAATAAGTTAGCAGGTATGACAGGTACTGCAATGACAGAAGAAAACGAATTTAGAGAGATTTATAATCTAGATGTTGTTGCAATTCCAACAAATAAACCTATAGCAAGAGTTGATCAAAACGATATTATTTATAAAAATGAAGCTGGTAAATTTAGAGCAGTTATTGCTGACATTAGAGCATCTCATGAAAAAGGTCAACCAGTTTTAGTTGGTACAGTATCTATTGAAAATTCAGAAAAAATTAGCGAACTTTTAAAAAGAGAAGGTATCAAGCACGAAGTATTAAATGCTAAAAATCACGAAAAAGAAGCTGAAATTATTGCCCAAGCTGGTAAATATGGAGCTGTTACAATTGCTACAAATATGGCTGGACGTGGTACTGACATTATGCTTGGTGGTAATAGCGAGTTCTTAGCAAAACAAGAAATGAGAAAAGAACAATATGAAGAAAGATTAATAGAACAAGCTACTGCATTTAATGAAACAGATGATCAAGAAATATTAGAAGCAAGAAAGAAATTTAAATCATTAGTAGATAAACACAACGAAGCAATAAAAGAAGAAAAAGAAAAAGTAGTTGAAGCTGGTGGTTTAAAAATCATTGGTACAGAAAGACATGAATCTAGAAGAATTGATAATCAGTTACGTGGACGTTCTGGACGTCAAGGTGATCCTGGTGAAACAAGATTCTATTTAGGTCTAGATGATGATTTATTAAAAATCTTCGGTGGAGATATGATTACTAGATTATTTGAAAAAGGTAATGTTCCTGAAGATTTACCAATTGAATTTGGATTAATTTCTAAAACAATTGAAACAGCACAAAGTAAAGTTGAAGGTAGAAACTTCTCTATAAGAAAGCATACATTAAGTTATGACGATGTTATGAATATTCAAAGAGATATCATCTATACACAAAGAAGAAAAGTATTAGATGGTGATAACGTTAGAGATAACATTATTGATATGATTGAAGCTGCTTGTGAAATGGTAGTAGATACTTATAGTGCTGAAATAGATTCTGGTAAAGTTAATAAAGATGCTTTATTTAATGAAATTAGATCTAATTTAAATATTCATGAAGTTGAAGAACTTAAAAAAGATAAATTAAATAGCGATAGACTTTTAAATGAATTAAAAGAAAAAGCATTAGCAATTTATGAGAAAAAAGAAAAAGAACATACAGAAGAAATCAGAGAAGTAGAAAGAGTTGTATTATTAAAAGTTGTTGATTCAAAATGGATGGAACACATTGATAATATGGACGAATTAAAAAACGGTATTGGTTTAAGAGCATATGGTCAAAAGAATCCAATCGAGCAATATAGATTCGAAGGAGGAGATATGTTCGATGAGATGATTTCTCAAATCAAACTAGAAGTTGCAAAAATAATGCTTCACATTGTTAAAACAGATAAAAAAGTTGAAAGAAAATCAAATGTAAATATAACTAATGCTGCATTAGATAACTCTGTTGCAAGTGCAATGAATGTTGAAGGTGAGAGAAATATCCCAACATCAAATAAAACAGAGAAAGCTCAACCAATTACAAACGATGGACCAAAAGTTGGAAGAAATGATCCAAGTCGGATCGTAGCCATGTCGTT
>JAZLBY010000052.1:0-13858 GCA_045613965.1 Candidatus Scatovivens sp. | reverse complement strand
TCCAAACTTTTGTTTAGATGTTTTTTAACTAAGTTTATAGTATTTAATAATTGTCCTAATCCCTCTAATGCAAAATATTCACATTGTACTGGAATTAATACTGAATCAGATGCAGTAAATGCATTAAGTGTTATTAATCCTAAAGATGGTGGACAATCTATAATTACAAAATCAAAGTTATCCTTAATAACATCTAATTTCTCTTTAAGTCTTTGTTCTCTAGACATTTGAGATACAAGCTCTACCTCTGCTCCAGCAAGGTTCATATTTGAAGGACATACTTTCAAAGTTTTTATATTTGTATCTTGTAATGTTGATTCCAAATCTACATCATTTATTAATACATCATATAAAGAATTTTCAGTTTCTTTTTCTAGTCCTAAACCACTTGATGCGTTACCTTGTGGATCTGCATCTATTAACATTACTTTTTTTCCTCTTTTGGCTAGTATAGCGCTTACATTGACTGCTGTTGTAGTCTTTCCAACGCCACCTTTTTGATTAGCTATTGATATAATTCTTCCCAAAGCAAATCCCTCCTTTATTTTTACTCTAATATAATATAAAAATTTTTCTTAAATGTCAATAAATTTAACAAGTTTTATATTCAAAAAATTAAAATACTTGTTTGGTAAAATAAAAAAAGATGTTGCATGTGCAACATCTCTATCTAATCGGCTCCTTAAGCGGTTTTCCTTGACCTCTTGGAAATTTTTTAGGTGTGTTTTTTATTTTCTTTATTATGACAATATTTCTTTCAAGTTCTTTTCCAACATTTAAACTTTCTATTTTTTCAAACTTACCACCTAATACTTCAATAGCAACTTTAGCTTCTTCTAATTCTTCTTGATAGTTTGGACCTTTCATACATACTGCATATCCTCCCACTTTTATAAATGGAAGCATATATTCAAGTATTGTAGAGAAATTTGATACCGCTCTTGTTGTTGCTATATCATAACTTTCTCTATATTCAGGTTTGCTTGCTAAGTCTTCAGCTCTTGAATGAAGAATTTCAATTTCTCCTAAATCCATATCTTTAGTTACATCTCTAATTACATTTAATTTCTTATTAACTGCATCTATTAATGTAACCTTTTTATCTTTATTCATAATCTTAAGTGGTATTCCTGGAAATCCCCCACCTGTTCCTATATCAATTATTTTATTTGCTGAAACAGTAAACTTATTAATAGCAAGGGAATCCACAAAGTGTTTCACGATAAACATATTTTCATCAGTAATTGCTGTGACATTTATCTTATCATTCCACTCTAAAACACCAATCATATAATTATAAAAATTTTTAATTTGTTCTTTACTAAAATCTAAATTCAATGATTTAGATTCCTCTAAAAATACTTTTTCAAAATCTTCTAATTTCATTTTTAATCCTTTTTATTTTGATTCTTTTTTTGTTTTTCCATATTGTTCTAAGAATATTAAAAGCACTGATATATCTGCTGGTGAAACACCAGAAATTCTTGATGCTTGTCCTATTGAATAAGGTTTATATTTATTTAATTTTTGTCTTGCTTCTAATCTAATACCTTTAATTGTATTGTAATCTACATCATCTGGAAGTAGTTTCTTTTCTAATTTTTTAAATCCTTCTACTTGCTTTTCTTGCATTTTAATGTAGCCTTCATATTTAACCATTATTTCTACTTCTTCAACAACTTGTCTTGGTAATTCTGGTCTTTTAGGATCTAACTCTTTTAATGCTTCATATGTTATTTCAGTTCTTTTTAAAAGTTCTGAAAGCTTTAATCCAACTGCTGTTTCTGTTGTTCCTTGTCTTACTAAAAATTCATTTGTTTTAGCATTTGGTTTAACATTAGTTGTATTTAATCTTTCAATTTCTTCTTCAATTTGTTTTTTCTTTTCTAAAAATCTTTCATATCTTTCATCTGATATTAATCCAACATTATGTCCTATTTCTGTTAATCTTAAATCAGCATTATCTTGTCTTAATAATAATCTATATTCTGCACGTGATGTCATCATTCTATATGGTTCTTGTGTACTTTTTGTTACTATATCATCAATTAATACACCAATGTATGCATCAGATCTATCAAGGATTACAGGGTCTTTACCTTTTAATTTTTGTACAGCATTTATACCAGCTATTAATCCTTGAGATGCTGCTTCTTCATATCCTGATGTACCATTAATTTGTCCTGCAAAAAATAAACCACTAATTCCTTTTAATTCAAGAGAACTTTTTAATTGTGATGGTTCTATTGCATCGTATTCAATAGCATAAGCAGGTCTTGTAAATTCACAATTTTCTAAACCTGGAAGTGTTCTATACATAGCTATTTGAACATCTTCAGGAAGTGATGAACTCATTCCTTGTATATACATTTCGTTTGTATCTGCACCAACTGGTTCAACAAATATTTGATGTCTTTCTTTATCTGCGAATCTAACAACTTTATCTTCTATTGAAGGACAATATCTTGGTCCTGTACCTTCAATCTCACCAGCATATAGTGGAGATCTATGTAAATTAGCTCTTATAATCTCATGTGTTTTTTCATTTGTATATGTTAGCCAACATGGTATTTGTTCAATTTTTGGCATTTCATCTTCAAATGAAAATGGTACTAGATTATCTTCTCCCTCTTGAATTTCCATTTTTGAAAAGTCTATACTTTTTTTATTAATTCTAGCTGGAGTTCCAGTTTTAAATCTTTGAATTTCTATATTTAATTTCTTTAAACATTCTGATAATTTATTTGCCGCAGCAACGCCATCTGGGCCACTTTCATAAGATGATTCACCTATGAAAATTTTACCTTTTAGATATGTTCCTGTAGCTACTATAATAGCATCAACATCATATATAGCACCTAGGTTTGTTTCTATAGATTTAACTTTATCATCTTCAACTACTATATCTACAATTTCAGCTTGCTTTACAAAAAGATTCTCTTGTTTTTCTAATGTATACTTCATTTCAGTTTGATATCTTTTTCTATCTGCTTGAGCTCTTAAAGAGTGTACAGCAGGTCCTTTTGATGTATTAAGCATTCTTAATTGAATCATTGTTTTATCAATATTTTTTCCCATTTCTCCACCAAGAGCATCTATTTCTCTTACTAAATGTCCCTTTGATGTTCCTCCTATATGAGGATTACATGGCATGTTTGCAATACATTCAAGACTTATTGAAAACAATAGAGTTTTCATTCCAAGTCTAGCTGCTGCAAGAGCAGCTTCACAACCAGCATGCCCTGCTCCTATAACTGCTATATCATATTTTCCAGCATTATATTTCATTTTATTCTCCTTATATTTTACAAAATGTCAACCGTGAAACAATGAACATCTGTTTTTATTTTCCAAGACAGAATTTAGAGAAAATTTCAGCAATTACATCTTCTGTAACTGTCTCTCCTGTAATCTTTCCTAATTCTTCTAAAATTTCTTTTAAATGTGTAGAGATCATATCAATAGGCATATTATTTATAATTGTCATTCTAGCTTTTTCTAAATTTTCTCTAGAATTTAATATAATATTTTTATGTCTAACATTAGTTACTATTGTTTCTCCATCATTTGCTATTTCTTTTAATTTAAAAAGATTAGATATTTCTTTATATAAAGCATCTACCCCATCTTTTGTTTTTGTTGATATTTCAACAATAGGTTTACCATATGATTCTAATTCTTTTAAATCTACTTTTCTTTCTAAATCTATTTTATTTAATATTATAATTGCATTTTTATTTTCAAGTAATTTTAATATTTCTTTATCTTCATCATTTAAATTTTTATTAACATCAAAAATAGCTATTACAACATCACTTTTCTTAGCAATCTCAATTGCTTTCTTAACACCAATTCTTTCTACTTCATCATTAGCGTTTCTGATTCCTGCTGTATCTATTATTTTTAATGGAACACCATCAATAGAAATATATTCTTCAATTGTATCTCTTGTAGTTCCTTCTATATCAGTAACGATAGCTCTTTCCTCATTTAATATTAAATTTAATAATGATGATTTACCAGCATTTGGTCTTCCGATTATTGCTGTTGAAATTCCTTCACGCAAAATTTTGCCGTTATAGAAACTTTTTTCAAGTGAGTCGAGTAATATATCTACTTCATCTAAAACTTTCAAAATTTTGGCATTTGTGACTTCTTCTAAATCATATTCAGGATAATCTATTGTTGCTTCAATATCTGCCATAACAGAAATAACTATTTTTCTTATTTTTGTAATTTTTTCAGAAAGATTTCCTTCTAATTGTTCTAGTGATATCTTTGCTTCTTTATCTGTTTTTGCATTAATAACATCTATAACAGCTTCAGCTTGAGATAAATCCATTCTTCCATTTAAGAAAGCTCTTTTTGTAAATTCTCCAGGTTCTGCTATTTCTGCACCATTTTTTATGCATAGATCTAGAATCTTATTCATTACTACAATTCCACCATGTGAATTGATTTCACACATATTTTCAGCTGTATAGCTTTTTGGCGCTTTAAAGTATGAAACTAAAACTTCATCAACTATCTCTTCACCATTTACTATGTGACCGAATTTAATTGTATAACCTTTTATTTTATCTATACTTTGAGGATTTTTTTGTTTAAAAAATTTGTTTAAAATTTCAAAACAATTTTCACCACTCATTCTTATAATTCCAATTCCTCCAATGCCTGGAGCTGTAGAAATTGCAGCTATAGTACTCATATCTTTCCTTCTTTCTTTAAAAATCACGTTATATTATATCATAGTATACATAACTTTGCAATTATTTTTTATTAGTTTTTGGCTTAACGAATATAGATTGATGCTCTTTCATATAAAAAAAAGAGTAGCTATTTTTTAGCTACTCTATAAATTCATTATTATTTTAAAGAAACAACGATTTTTCTATATGGTTCTTCACCAATACTATGTGTTTTAACTTTATCGTTTTCTTGTAATTTTGTATGAATGATTTTTCTTTCATATGCTGACATTGGTTCTAATACGATTTCTTTTCTAGTTTTAATTACTGTTCCAGCAATTTTTTGAGCAAGATTTTGTAAATCTTTTTCTCTTTTTTCTCTGTATTTACCAATGTTAACTAATACTTTTACTTTTTCTTTAGTTGTTTTTGATGCTACATTTGTTACTATAGTTTGAATACTGTTAAGAACTTCTCCTCTATATCCAATTAAATAACCTGTATCTTCTCCATCAATATCAACTTTTATGATGTTTCCTTCTTCTGTAACATCATATTTTAAGTCTTTACTTGGAAGTTTTGCTATAAAATCATCTAAAAATACTTTAATATTTTTGATACTTTCTTCTTTATCTTTACTATCTAATTTTTCAGTTTTATTAACCTTTTTAGGTTCAACTTTCTTTTCTTCTTGAACATCTTCTTTAAGTCTCATTTCAACTTTAACAACTCTTGGTGTTAATATGCTGAAAAAGCTTCTTTTATCTTCAGATTCTAATATTTTAATATCAACTTTAGCTTTAGATACTTTTAATTCATTTAAACCTTTTTCTATAGCTTCTGTTGAAGTTTTTCCTTCAAAAACATATACTTTGTCTTTTTCCATTTTATTCCTCCTCATCTTTTAATACTTTATTTAATACTAATCTTTCAACAATCATTAGTAAATTACTAACTAACCAATAAAGAGCAAGTCCTAATGGAGCAATTAAAGCAATACTTACCGACATAAGTGGCATCATAATATTCATTTGCTTTGTCATTTCTTCCATTGCATCTTCTTCTTTATTATCTTTATTTTCAGTTACTTTTAATGCTTTTTCTTTATCGTTTTGTTTTACGTCTTTATCTACTATAACAGCTTTTTCTTTTGCCTCTTTTTCTTCATTTTTCTTCTTAGTTAATGCTGTTGTTAATTTTGTTGAAACAATTGATGTTAATACGTATAAAACTGGAATTATATAAACTTTCCAGTCTGTATGATTTTGAGATGGAACATCACTTAGATCAAGTCCAAAGAAGTCCATGTTAATTCTTACTTTCTCATCTTCTGCTGATTTTAACTTAATAATAGATATCTCAGGATATCTTAATGCTTCTTCTGATTCAGAAGCTAACTCTTGTGTATATTTATTAATAAGATCAGCATCTAAATGTTTCATAAAAGTTAAAGGTCTACTTACAAGGAAAAATACCGCTAATATAAGAATCATTTGAATAATTGATGTTAAACATCCTCCAAAAGGACTTACATTTTCTTTCTTATATAAATCCATTGTCTCTTGTCCAAGCCTTACTTGATCATTTGCATATTTTTCTTGCAATTCTTTTAATTTAACTTGAACTTTAGCTGTTTTCTTCATTGTTTTTTGTTGATTAACTGAAATTGGTAGCATGATAAGTTTTACAAGTACTGTAAAGATTATGATAGCTATACCATAATTACCTACAATATTGTATAGAAAGTTAAGCAAATACCCAAAAATACCTGCAAAAAAATCTAACATCTTATCCTCCTATTTTAATGGGTCATATCCACCTTTTGAGAATGGATTGCACCTTAATATTCTAAAAATACCTTTTAAAATACCTCTTACTACCCCATATTTTTCTATTGCTTGTTTTGTATATTCAGAACATGTTGGATAATATTTACATCTATGTCCTAAACCTGGTGAAATTTTCTTTTGATAAAACTCTATCATTTTAATACATAATTTTTTTATCATATTAATCCACCAAAACATTCGCTTTTTTCAATGTGCGTAAGAAATTTTCTTCTATTTGTTTATAAGTGATATCTTTAATATCCTTATCTTTATTTATAACAATTAAAACATTTATGCCTGTTTTCATTTTCATTTCTAAATTCTTGTAATTCTCTCTAATCAAACGTTTAATATGATTTCTTTTAACAGCTTTCCCCTGTTTTTTTGAAACCGCTATTCCTAACTTGTTAGTATCTTGATTTGTTTCTTTTATATACATGTGTATATATTCACCATAATAGAATTTACCTTTAGAAAATAGATGTTTAAACTCATAATTTTTCTTAATCATTATTGTTTTTTTCATAAATACCTATCTCCTTTTTAAATTTTTGTGCTAAAAAGAGAGATTTTTATTCATTTTCTTTAAAAAACTAACCACTTTCGTATAAAAAAAGGGCGCTATATTGCCCCTCTTTTATTAAGCACAAATGCTTTTTCTTCCTTTATTTCTTCTTGCTTTTAAAACTTTTCTTCCAGCTCTTGTTTGCATTCTTTTTCTGAATCCATGAACTTTATTTCTTTGTCTTTTTTTTGGTTGGTATGTTCTTTTCATTTTGCTTTGCACCTCCTAATTTTTATATATATTTTTTATTTTTAAACAAATTTATATTGTAATAAATTTCAATTTATCCACAAGTAACTCACATTATACAATAAAACATCTTAAAAAGTCAAGCTTTTCATAAAATTTATCGTTATTTTTCTAGATATAAATTGTATTAAAAGTCATTATGTTTATTAGAAAAAATTTTTAAATTTTAATTCATTTTTTTGCTTGAATTTTAAAAAATTTTTTGATATTATATGAACACAATGGATAAAAAGACAAAAAAATAGTTTTCCACAGAATGTTGATAGCCGTAACGGTTTACATTTCAATAGTTACAAAAACTCATGTGGAAAAGGGTGTGGATAAAAAATACTATAGAAAGGACGGTTTTCTCAAAAAATGTATTCTGATAAGAACGACTTACTTACAAAAGCTAAAGATCTTTTAAAAGAAGAAATGACAACAATTTCATACACAACTTGGATAAAAAGTTTAGAAATCGAATCAATAAATGATAATAAAATCGTTTTAGTTGCTCTTTCAAAAATGCAAAAAGATGCTATTGAGTCAAGACTTTTTGATTTAGTGTCTAATACATTTAATTTTATCACTAATAAAACATGTGAAATAAAGATCATTGAAAAAACAGAAGATAACCTAAGTCAACCAATAGTAGAGGAAAAAACTGACTTTGCAAATACAGAGAACTATAGTAATAGTTTTTTAAATCCAAAATATACATTTGATAACTTTGTTATTGGAAATAACAATAAATTTGCTCAAGCAGCTGCATGTGCAGTAGCAGAGTCTCCAGCAACAGCTTACAATCCACTTTTTATATATGGTGGAGTAGGTCTTGGAAAAACTCACTTAATGCATGCTATAGGAAACAAAATTATTCAAAACAATCCAAATACAAAGATTTTATATGTAACATCTGAACAATTTATTAATGAACTTATTAACTCAATTAAAGATGTTAATTATAAGAACGAATTATTCAGAAATAAATACAGAAATATAGACGTATTATTAATAGATGATATTCAATTTATAGCAGGGAAGAAGATGGGACAAGAAGAATTCTTCCATACATTTAATACACTTCATCAAAATGGTAAACAAATTATAATCTCTAGTGATAAACCACCAAGAGATATACCACTTTTAGAAGAACGTTTAAAATCAAGATTTGAATGGGGAATACTTGCTGACATTTCAATGCCAGATTATGAAACACGTCTTGCTATATTAAGGAAGAAAGTACAAACAGATAAAATAATAATTGATGATTATATTCTATCTGTAATTGCTACAAAAATAGACTCAAATATTCGTGAATTAGAAGGGGCCCTAAATAAAATAGTGGCTTATGCAGCATTAACACATAGTCAAATAACAATAGAAATAGCTGAAAAAGCAATCAATGATATAGTACTACAAAAAGAAAAAGTTATTTCTGCAGACTACATACAAGAAATAGTATCTAAATATTTCAATATAGATAAGAAAGATTTAATCTCATCAAAAAGATCTAACGACATTGCATATCCAAGACAAATTGCTATGTATTTATGTAGAACTGTTGGACAAATGTCATTACCAAAAATTGGTGCTGATTTTGGCAACAGAGATCATACTACAGTTATGCACGCCGTAACAAAAATCGAAAAAGAGATTAAAGAAAAAACAAACACAAGATTAATTGTGGAAAGTGTTAAAAACATAATCCAAGAATCAAATTAATCTATATATAAAGGAAATTTGATATAAAACAAAAACAATGTTTACCAAACATATTTTTAACTAAAGAACAGCTATTAACGCTTACGGAATAGCCAGAAAGGTTATCCACATAACAATGTGAAAAACCTGTACAAAAGTTGTTAATAACTAGTAATTCACAAATGATATTGAATAGTGTGGACAAAAAGACGATTTATACACAGAGTTGTACACATACTTTTTGTTAGGGAAATAGAGACTTTGAGAAGTTTTCCACCGAATCCACAACACCTAATACTAATACTACTATTTATATTAATAATTTAAAGGAGAAAGAAATGAAAGTTATTTGTGAAAAAGAAAAAATACTTAAAGGTATTTCTTCAGTTATAAATGGTGTTGCTTCTAAAACAACAATGCCTGTATTAGAAGGAATATTAATTCAAACAAATGATAATGAATTAAAATTAACATCTTATGACTTAGAAATAGGAATAGAATATATATTAGAAGCACAAATAGAAGAACAAGGTAATACAGTAGTAAATGCTACTATGTTTAGTGAGATTATTAAAAGATTACCTTCTACAGAGATTAAATTCTCTATAAATGAAAATAACTTATTAGAAATAGAATGCGAAGGATCATTATATAAATTAGCTACAATGAATCCTGATGAATTTCCAGAGTTACCTAAAATAAATGTAGATAACTCTATAGAAGTAGAACAAACTACTTTAAAAAATATGATTAGAAAAACAATATTCGCTGTAAGTACAGAAGAAAATAGACCTATATTTACAGGATGTTTATTTGAAGTAAATGAAAATAAATTAAATGTAGTTGCTGTTGATGGATACAGATTAGCTATTAAAAATAAGAATTTAACAGAAATGCCAAATTCATTTAGCAGTGTTATCCCAGGAAAAACATTAAATGAAGTAAATAAAATTATTTCTGATTCTTTTGATACTGTTAAAATCGGTATTTCAAGAAATCAAGCTTTATTTGAAATGGAAAACTGTAAAATAGTAACTAGATTATTAGATGGAGAATTCTTAAAATATTCAAATACAATCCCACAAAACTGGGAAACAAGAGTAAAAGTAAATAAAAACAATATTCAAAATTGTTTTGAAAGAATTTTACTTATTTCATCATCTTCTATAGAAAAAGAGAAAAAATATCCAGTTAAAATTAATATAGAAGTAGGAAAAGTAACAATTTCTTGCGCAAACCAAACTGGAGATGCTAAAGAAGAGATTTTTGTTGAAACAGAAGGTAAAGAACTTGAAATAGGTTTCAACCCAAGATTTTTCTTAGATGCATTAAAAGCTATTGATGATGAAGAAGTATATATTGAATTTGGAACAAATAGATCTCCATGTATAATTAAACCAGTTTCTGATGGTGATTATCTATATATGATATTACCAATTAAAATGAAAGAATAGTTTTCCACAAATTGCTAACTAAAAGTGGAAAAGTGTTATACAAAAATAACATTTTGGAGGATACAAATGGAAGAGAAGTTAAAAGAACTTTATGAAAAAGCAAGTAGTAAATTTTTTGCTTTAACAAGTAAGTTTGATGGTATATCAGACAAAATATATGAACAAACAAACGTAAAAATAAATATAGGTCTTATTTTTGGATCTATTATATTAATTCTTTTTGTATTTATAATTGTTAAAGCTGTCCTAGGATTTGTTTGGAGTTTCTTATGGGCATAACTATTTTCTTAATAGGAAGATAATATGTATATAAATAGTATAATATTAGAAAATTTTAGAAATTATGAAAAACAAGAAATAAGTTTAAATGAAAATATTAATATAATACATGGAAATAATGCTCAAGGTAAAACTAATATTATAGAAGCAATATTTTTGTGTGCTTATGGGAAGTCTTTTAGAGCTAAAAAAGATACTGATTTGATAAAATTTGGCGAAAAATTAGCAAAAGTAGAGATTTCCTATAAGAAATCTGACCGCGAGGGTAAGATTAAAAGCGAAATAGAGGATAAGAAGACATTTTATATTAATGGAGTAAAACAATCTAAAATAAGTGATATTTTAGGTAAAATTAATGTGGTTATTTTTACACCAGATGATATAGAAATAATAAAAGATGGTCCTCAAAGAAGACGTAAGTTTTTAGATATGTTAATAAGCTCTTTAAAGCCTAATTATATACATTTACTTAACACTTATAATAAGACTTTAGAGCAAAGAAACAATTATTTAAGACAAATTAAATTAGAAAACAAACCTGCAAGTATGTTAGACATTTGGGATGAGCAACTTGCAGAGTATTCATATAAAATTTTTGAATATAGAAAATATTTTATAGAGAAAATTTCAGAAAAGATAGATGTTTTCCACAACTTGATAACAAAAAGTGGAAAAGAAGACATAAAAATTAAATATATTTCTAATAGTAAAGATCAACAATCTTTTTTAGAAAATTTAAAGAAAACAAGGGAAGTAGATATAAAAAGAGGTTTTACAGCTATTGGTATACATCGCGACGATTTTATGATATATATTAATGGCAAATCTGTTTCTGTATTTGGATCACAAGGTCAACAAAGAACAGCTGTATTATCGCTTAAGCTTTGTGAACTTGATATAGTTAAAGAAGAAACAGAAGATACGCCAGTACTACTTTTAGATGATTTTATGTCTGAATTAGATGAAATAAGAAGAAAAAGCTTTTTAGAGAATATAAAAGGAAGCCAAGTTATTATAACTTGCACTGATAGAATTGATTTAGAAACAGACTTTTCAGAATATTTTGTTGAAAATGGAATATGTAAAATTATCTAAAGGAAAGGGTGACTTTGAATGTATTTACATATAGGAAAAGATTACATTGTAAAAAGTAAAGAAATAATAGCAATATTTAATATTGATTATGTTAAAAATACAAAAGAATACAAAGCTATGTATAATGAATTAGAAGAGTCAGGAAATATAGTTAAAGTATCTGATAGTAAAGCAAAAGCATTTATATTAACAGAAAACCAAGGAAAAAGAAAAGCATATATCACCAATATTGGTGTTAATACTATTTCAAAGAGAATGATTTAACGTTAGGAGGAAAAAATGGAAAAATTCGAGCATGAGTATAATGCAGAACAAATACAAGTTTTAGAAGGACTTGAAGCAGTAAGAAAAAGACCAGGTATGTATATAGGAAGTGTTTCTGTAAGAGGACTACACCATTTAGTATACGAAATAGTAGATAACTCAGTAGACGAGGCTCTTGCGGGATATTGTAAAAATATTAAAGTTACAATTGAACCAGGAAATATTATATCAGTAGAAGATGATGGTAGAGGTATTCCTGTTGATAGACACGAAAAAACAGGTTTATCAGCGGCTGAAACTGTTTATACAGTATTACATGCTGGAGGAAAATTTGGTGGAGATAGTGGATACAAAGTATCTGGAGGTCTTCACGGAGTTGGTGCTTCAGTTGTTAATGCATTATCTGAATGGACAGAAGTTACAATTCAAAGAGATGGTGGAATCTATCAAATGTCATTTGAAAGAGGTAAAACAGTAAAAACTCTTCAAAGAATTGGTGACTCTAATAAAACAGGAACAAAAGTAAGATTCTATGCTGATGATACAATATTTGAAACATTACAATATGAATATGATGTTCTTGAAAATAGATTTAGAGAAATGGCTTTCTTAACAAAAGGATTAAGTATTGAAATAGAAGATCAAAGGGAAGAAGTTCCAAGAACAAATAAATTCTGTTTTGAAGGTGGATTAAATTCATTTGTTGAATATTTAAATAGAAGCAAAGAAAAATTACATCCAACACCAATATATATTGATAAAGATGGGGAATACCCAGTTGAAATTGCAATTCAATATACAACAAGTTATTCAGAAAGTATTTATACTTTCGTAAATAACATTAATACTATCGAAGGTGGAACTCACTTAGAAGGATTTAAAAGATCTTTAACAAAAGTATTTAATGACTATGCTAGAGATAAAAACATCTTAAAAGAAAAAGATTCAAACCTTTTAGGAGATGATATAAGAGAAGGTATAACAGCAGTTATATCTGTAAAAGTAAAAGAACCACAATTCGAAGGACAAACAAAAACTAAATTAGGAAATAGTGAAGTTGCTGGTATAGTTCAATCAATGGTTAACGAACATTTAGCAAACTTCTTAGAAGAAAATCCTAATGTTGCTAAAGCAATTCTTGAAAAATGTATTAGTGCATCTAGAGCAAGAGAAGCTGCAAGAAAAGCAAGAGAACTTGTAAGAAAGAAAAATTCATTAGAAACATCTACATTACCAGGAAAACTTGCAGATTGTAGTAGTAAAGTTGCTGACGAATGCGAAGTATACATCGTAGAGGGAGACTCTGCTGGAGGAAGTGCAAAACAAGGAAGAGATAGAAAATTCCAAGCAATTTTACCACTTTGGGGTAAAATGTTAAACGTTGAAAAAGCAAGAGCTGATAAAATATATGGAAATGATAAATTAAATCCAGTTATATTAGCTGTTGGTGCAGGAATTGGTCCTGATTTTGATATAACAAAAATCAGATATGGTAAAGTTATTATTATGGCCGACGCTGACGTTGACGGTGCACACATCAGAACATTATTATTAACATTCTTCTTTAGATATATGAGACCACTTATTGAAAATGGTAATGTTTATTTAGCGCAACCACCACTATATAAATTATCTAAAAAAGGAATGACAGACGTATATTGTTATTCTGATGAAGATTTAGATAAGAAATTTAAAGAATTAGCAGAACAAGGAATTCAAAGAGATCAACTTGGAATTCAAAGATATAAAGGT
>JAZLBY010000051.1:0-9321 GCA_045613965.1 Candidatus Scatovivens sp. | reverse complement strand
AATATTTTTAGCTATTGTTGAATTAATTCCAGATACATAAGATAAAAGTGATGGAGTTGCTGTGTTAACATCAACACCAACTGAGTTAACGGCATCTTCAACAACACCTGTTAAACTTTCAGTTAATTTCTTTTGGTTAACGTCATGTTGATATTGTCCAACACCGATTGCTTTAGGATCTATTTTAACAAGTTCTGAAAGTGGATCTTGTAATCTTCTTGCTATTGAAATTGCTCCTCTTAAAGATACGTTAATATCAGGATATTCTTCTGTAGCAAGTTTTGATGCTGAATATACTGAAGCTCCTGCTTCACTTACTATTGCATAATAGATTTCTTCACCAATCTCTTTAAGCATTCCAGATACGAATGTTTCAGATTCACGTGATGCAGTTCCATTACCAATAGCAATCATATTTATTTTATGTTTTTTAATTAATTCTTTTAATACTTTTTTAGCACCTTCAACGTCATTTTGAGGTTCTGTTGGATATACAGTTGTTGTATCTAAAAGTTTTCCTGTTTTATCAATAACAGCGATTTTGCATCCTGTTCTATAAGCTGGGTCAAATCCCATTACTGTCATATCTTTAATTGGTGGTTGCATTAAAAGTTGTTTTGCATTTTTACCAAATACTTTTATAGCTTGTTCTTCTGATCTTTCAGTTAAATCACTTCTAATTTCTCTTTCAATTGATGGTTCAATTAATCTTTTAAATGAATCTTCAATTACAGGCATTAAAAGCTCATTATATTGACTTTTAAAATCTTTAATTATTTGTTTCTTTAAATAATCTAATATTTTTTCTTCTGGTTTTTCTACTTTAACTTTTAAGAATTCTTCATTCTCTCCTCTGTTAATCGCTAAAATTCTATGACTTGGAATTCTTAAAATTGGTTCTTTAAAATCATAATACATTTCATAAGGGGATTTCTCTTCTTCTTTTGCTGCTTTAGAAGCAATAACTGCTTCTCTAAAACAGAATGATTTTATTTTCTTTCTATAATCAGCATCATCTGCTATATTTTCAGCAATAATATCTGACGCACCTTGAATTGCATCTTCAACTGTATTTACTTCTTTTTCTTCATTTATATATTCTTTAGCAACTTCGTAAATATCTTTTTTCTCTTCTTGAGCATACATAATTTCAGCTAGTGGTTCTAATCCTTTTTCTTTAGCAATAGTTGCTCTAGTTCTTTTCTTTGGTTTATAAGGTCTATAAATATCTTCAAGTTCTGATAAAACCATTGTACTAGCTATTTTAATTGTAAGCTCATCTGTTAATTTACCTTGTTCATCTATTAATCTTATAATCTCTTCTTTTCTTTTTTCTAAGTTTCTTAAATAAGTTAATCTCTCACCTAAATCTCTTAGTGTTTCATCACTTAAGTTTCCAGTTACTTCTTTTCTATAACGTGCAATAAAAGGTATAGTATTTCCTTCATCTATTAATTTTACAGTAGCTTCTACTTGTGATTCTCTTATACTAAGTTCTTCAGCAATTTTTTTAAATATTTTGTCCACGTCTGTACCTCTTTTTCTTAAATTCTAACCTTTATGATTTTATCTTTTTAAATTTTCATTGTCAAGCAAAAACATTTTCTATACCTTTAGATAGTCCAATAAAAAATACCAGAAAGCCAAAGCTTCTGGTATTAAACTTTATGAATTTTTCATTATTACATCAGCCATTTCATCAGCTACTTGTTCACAAGCATCCATTGCATTTTCAAAACAATCAAATATGCTTGTCCATTTAATAATTTCAATAGCATCTTTTTCTTCTTTATATAATCTTTTCATTGCTTTTTCGTATAATCTATCACCTTTATCTTCTAATACGTTAATAGCAATTACTTTCTCTTTAATTGGCTCTACTTTTTTAAAGTTTTTAAAGTTTACAAATGCATCTTTTACAGCACTTGTTGCTTCTATTAATAATTGTGTAAATTCATGAGCTTCTTCTCTTATTTTTTCTATATTTAAAATATTAAAATTAATTAATACTTCATCTATATAATCTTCTATATCATCAAGTCTATGTCCAAGAATAACAATATCTTCTCTATCTATTGGTGGTAAGAAATCTTTTATTAAATAATTTCTCATATCATGTATTAATTTATCTGCATCATTTTCAAGTTTATGAACTTTTGTTATCTCTTCTTCTAATTTATTTAAATCATAATTTTCAATCGCTAATTTAAGCATTTTTGATGATTCTAAAGCTATATCTGCTCCTTTTATATACTCATCAAAATAATTATATTCTTCTTTTTTCTTTTTCATTTTTTCATCCTTTCAATATCAAAATGATATTTTAAAAAATTCTCATAAATACTTGTGTTGCAATATATCCTAAAAGACCACATCCAGGGAATGTTAATACCCATGCTAAAACCATATCTTTTACTACTCCCCAATTTACATTTGAAATTCTTTTAGAAGCACCAACACCCATAATCGCTGTCGTCTTAGTATGTGTTGTACTTACAGGAACTCCCGCAACTGAAGAAATCATCAAACAAGCTGCACTTGATAAATCTGCTGCAGCACCTTGATATGGTTCTAGTTTTGCCATTTTCATTCCTACAGTTTTAATAATTTTGTACCCACCAATTGATGTTCCAAGTGTCATAAGTAATGAACAAAGAAGCATTAACCAAAGTGGAATTGCAAATGTTGTTGCATTTCCTACGCCATTTGCAAGTGATATTCCAAGTAAAAATACACCCATAAATTTTTGTCCATCTTGAGCTCCATGCATAAATGCCATTGATGCACCTCCGACAACTTGTGTTGCTTTAAAAAATTTAATTGTTTTTCTTCTGTCGATTTTTTTACAAATTACTTCTATTAATTTTGTAATAGAATATCCCATACCAAATCCAAGTATTGTTGAGATTACCATTCCATATAGAACTTTAACCCATTCTGCTCCATTAATTCCAGAAATTCCACCTTGAAGTGCTATAGCAGCACCAGATAAACCTGCAATTAATGCATGTGATTCACTAGTTGGTATACCAAAAAGCCAGGCTAACACTGCCCATGTTACTATTGCTACTAATGCTGCAGATAAAGCAGTAAGAGCTGCAACAGAATCATTACCGAAATCAACAATATTATAAATTGTTTGTGCTACAGTTGAGTTTATAAGTGTCATTGTAAATACACCTAAAAAATTAAATACTGCTGCCATTATAATCGATTTCTTTGGTGATAAACATCTAGTTGATACACATGTTGCAATAGCATTTGGTGCATCAGTCCATCCATTTACTAGTATTACTCCTGAAATCAATAAACTGATCACACAAAGACTAGGATTTGTAAGTAATTGGCTTAAAAAATCTGCAAATTCGATTGACATATCCTTGTACCAATATACCTTTCTTTATATTTCTAAAGTAATTTTATCATATACTAATAACAATTTAAAAGCCCTTTTTAAGCAAGAAAAAACCATAAAGATTTAATTATCTTTATGGCATTAATTTTCGTCTTATTTTCTATTATTTTTAACTTAAATTATACTCTCTTTTAATTACTCTATAAAAAACAAGCCTGGGAGCGAAAGATCGTTCCCAGACTCAGTTTAGCTTTCTTTTTGCAGTTCAGCACATGCAATGTCCAGCTCTTTCCAGAACCAACGGACCAGGGTAATCGCGAAAAGAATGAAAAACAGGGCCGGCAGGATAACCTCCTTATGCATTTCAACAGGATAGACCGCGCCATTGGCCAGAAGACCAAACAGGTTAACGATCATCATCACAGGAATTGCGCCGATAAGATATCCTACATATGCGTATCCGAAAGTCTCCTTCGTGCTTTCTACAGCGGCGAAAAATCCTTTCTTCAGGTTTGCGACGGTGTTTACACTAATGTTTCTAATTGCCCGAGTTACGATATGGTTCATTTTCATAAAATCACTCCTTATGAAGTATACATAAATTATATCATGTTTTAATCATTTTTTCAATTATCACACAAAAAGCCCTCTATTTGAGGGCTTTTAATATGTTTTATTTATTTGCTTGTTCTTCTAAATATTCATCGTAAGTACATTCTCTTACAACAACTTTATTATCAGAAATATCAATTATCTTATTAGCAACTGTTTGTGTTAATTGGTGGTCATGTGATGTAAACATCATGATTCCTTTATATTTTGTCATACCATCGTTAAGTGCTGTAATTGATTCCATATCTAAATGGTTTGTTGGTTCATCAAATATTAAGAAGTTTGCTCCTGAAAGCATTACTTTAGAAAGTACACATCTAACTTTCTCTCCTCCTGATAAAACATTTACTTTTTTAAGAGCTTCTTCTCCTGAGAAAAGCATTCTTCCTAAGAAACTTCTTACATATGTTTCATCTGGATCTTTTGAATATTGACGTAACCAATCTGTTATTGTTAAATCTGATTCAAATAAGTAATTATTATCTTTTGGGAAATAATCTTTTGATATTGTTGTTCCCCATACAAGTTCTCCTGAATCTGGTTCCATTTCTCCAGCAATTATTTGGAATAATACTGTTTTTGCAATTTCATTATCAGATAAAAGAGCGATTTTATCTTCTCTTTTTACTGTAAATGAAATATTATCTAGTATTTTTTCACCATTAATTGTTTTTGAAATATTTTTAACTTCTAATACTTCTTTACCTTGTTCTCTATCTGGTTTGAAATCAACATATGGATATTTTCTGTTTGAAGGTTTAATTTCTTCAAGTTCGATTTTCTCTAATGATTTCTTTCTAGATGTAGCTTGTTTAGATTTTGAAGCATTAGCACTAAATCTAGCGATGAATTCTTGTAATTCTTTAATTCTTTCTTCTTTCTTTTTATTAGCATCTCTCATTTGTTTTAATGCAAGCTGACTTGATTCATACCAGAAATCATAGTTTCCTGGATATACTTTAATTTTACCGAAGTCAACGTCTGCAATATGAGTACATACTTTGTTTAAGAAATATCTATCGTGAGATACAACTATTACAGTATTTTCAAAATCCATTAAGAAATCTTGTAGCCAATTAATTGTTTTAATATCTAAGTCGTTTGTAGGCTCGTCTAATAATAATACGTCTGGATTACCAAATAATGCTTGTGCTAAAAGTACTTTAACTTTATCTTTAGCTTCGATTTCACTCATATATTTGTAGTGAAGATCAACATCTATTCCTAAATCATTTAACATTTTAGCTGCATCTGATTCTGCATTCCATCCATCAAGCTCTGCAAATCTTTCTTCAAGTTTAGCTGCTTTCATTCCATCTTCTTCTGAGAAATCTGGTTTTGAATAAATTGCATCTTTTTCTTTCATTATTCTATATAGTTCACTATTACCCATCATAACAGTATCTATTACTGTATATCCTTCGAACGCATAGTGATCTTGTTTTAATACAGATAGTCTTTCACCTTTGTCTAAAATAACTTCACCTTTGTTTGGTTCAATTTCTCCTGATAAGATTTTTAAAAAAGTAGATTTACCAGCACCATTAGCACCGATTAGACCATAACAATTTCCTTTTGTAAATTTAATTGTAACATCTTCGAAAAGTACTCTTTTTCCAAATCTTAAAGTTACTCCATTTGATAAAAGCATTTTAAAAAACCTCCTAATATTTTTAACTACACTATTATACCCTATTTTTTTTGATATTTCAAATGTTTTTAGTAATTTATTAAAATAATTTTTGACTTATGTTAACTTGTGTGATATACTATTTATGCAACAAAGATTATACAATCTGATTAGAAAAGTGAATAAGGCTTGGTTTCAGTTATTTCTCTAGCATCCTTTAAAATATATTTTTTAAATAAATTATTTTAGAAGGGTGGTATGTATATGATTACACATGAAAAAATCAAAAGGATACAGCTTCATATTAAGGAGCATATAGAGAAAATAAGTGGAAGAAAGACCCCAGAGGTCGACAAGGATATAAGTTATATGATGATTCACGAAGACGTACAGACATTAATTAAACACCACAACGAATCACAAGATTCTCAACATAGAAATTTACTCGCAAAGGCGCTCTTGGAAGTTCTAGACGAACTTTTCAATTACTTATCCCGTGTTAACTGCTGGGACAAAAAAATTTTAAAAATATACAAACTTGTGCTAAAGTCACTGTATAAAATTTAAAAAATCTTCCATCTGAAACTTAAAAGCAAATAGTTCACTCAGAAGGAAGATTTTTCTTATTATCCATTAACTTAGGATAAAATAGGATGCATTAGAGTTCAACTGAACTCCATGCCCTTGTTCTTATTATATTATTTTAAAAATTAATGTCAATATATAGCAAACCATTAGGTTTGTTTTTTTGTTGCCTTTTTTATAAAAATCCTCCCTATCCCTCTAAAATTGACCTTTTAAGCGTTTTATAGTATAATCATATTAGTTTGGTTTACCCAAACTTGGAAATAATTGAATAAGGAAACAAGGATTCTTAAAATAGAATTTTGATGTGACTCCAATAATATATAAATCAAAAATTTATAATTAAAGGAGGACAAATGAATGAGAAAAACTAAAGAAGATGTTAATCTAATTCATATTTTTATAAAAAATCATATCAAATCTATTAAAGAAGGCAAAAAATCAAAGCTTGATCTAGAAGTAGACTATACACTGCTAAAAGAAGCTGTCGATACAATAATTCTCGAATACATAAATACCAAAGGCGATTCGCGCCGACACAAAGACTTAGAGCCAATTATTATAGATACATATACACAAATACAAGACTACTTATGGGAAATAAATCCCTATGATCACAAACTACTTGAGCTTTATGTGGCTCTCGATAAATACGCAGATAAAATTTTATTCAACTAAGAAAAAAACGAAAGCCTTCCCCTGAATTCCTTGACCGAATTTAAGAAGACTTTCGATTAATTCGGAGCACATCAAGATTCTATGAATTTTGGTGTCCTTATTCTTTATTATAAATTAAAACATGTTAAAAATCAAGGTTTCAAGATGCTTATCAAGTATCTTTATTTTTTTGCAAAAAAAATACTCCTTATGTAGGAGTATTTGCTTTTTTAAATAATTTATAAATAAAGTTTCTAATTTTTGTCGCAATCTTTTTATACCATGGATATGAACTATAGTCCATTGGTAAATTTTCAGATGAGATTTCCACATTTTCTACAACAAGTGTGGATACTGACTCTCTTTTTTCACCTTCACTTGATGAACTTAATGATTCATCTGAAGATTCAAAATCAACAGTTTCAGAACTACTTGTAGTAGCTTCTTCTTTAACAGTTTCCTTAACTGGTTCTACAACAGCTTTAGGTTCTTCAACTGGTTTTGGATTATTATTAAATATGTTATTTGGATCATATTTTCTTTGTAATTCTTCTTGATATTTTCTTTCGTTTTCATTAAACATATCTGTTAATTCTTGTTTTTGCTCAGGTGATTCACACCAATAATTAAGCATAAGCATAGCAAGTATAGCAGTTGTTTTTTCTGATATTTCCTGCTCTTCTAATGGGACATTTGCGTCTAAATGTCTTTCATATGTATCTGATGCATTTTCTTTTATAACCTTAATAAGCTTTTGTGGAATTTTATTTACGTATTCTTCTTCCATATAATCTAAGATTTCTAAAATCTCAGCATATGCAAAAGCTTGCTCTGGCTTAATTGTAACTGCCATATACTTTTGTTCCTTCCTTAAGAATTATCTTATGTTTTTTATCTTTCTTCTTTACCATCTTTTGCTACATTTGGAGACTCTTTTCCAATTTCAATATCTCCAACTTCAATACTTGGTTTTTGAACTTCTTCTGCTTTTTTCTCTTCTGGTACTTTTTCAAATCCTTCATCAAGTTCTAAATCAGCAACCTCAATTCCTGATTCCTCAGCTTCTTCTCTAACATCTTCAGCTGTTTTTGAATTATCAATTAATGTTTTCTCTGTAGCTGTTATTTGTTGTTGTCTTACTTGAGGCATTATTATTTGATTTATTGGACCTTTTTCAGCTAAATCTTCTAAGCTAATTTCTTCCTCTTGTTGCCCAATAACTTGTTTTTTAAATCCATTTTTATTCTCATTTTCAGCTTTATTTCCGCCACTAAATAGATTTTTTATGTCTTCCATTTTACTTTCCATCCAGTCTATAGCGTCAGCTCTTAATGTTCTCATTTTCCAAATAAAATCTATACTTAATCCTGTTACTTTTACTTTTCTATTTGGATCAGGAAGTGCTTTTTTAGGTTCTCTGTTAAATAACTTTGAAAAGAATCCTTGTTTAACTTCCATAGTATAATCATTGTCAGGGATTGCGTTTTCAAGTTTTTCGTCTTTTTCGTTTAATTCATTTTCACTCATAAAACCTACCTCCCCTTTTTACTATATGCTCATTTTATATTTATTTCTGTCAAACTGCAAGTATTTTGGGAAAATTTAACATAAATGATATATTTAAAGACATAAAAAAGACATATCGAATGATATGTCTCTTTTATTTATTCTTCTCTTGTTTCTTCACCTAAATCTGCTTTTAGTTTTATTCCTGTTCTTTTTTCAACATCTTTTACAGCGTCTCTCAATAAGTCAGCTTCCGTCTTAATAATAGGAGGTCTTAACTTACTAAAAATTTTCCTTGGCTGTCTTGATATCTTAGGATTAAAAAATGGTAATCTTATTTGTTCGTTCATAGCTTTTTGAACTAAACTTTTAGCCATCTCTCTAGTCATTTTTGAAGGTTGTCTCACATTTCTTTTTACATCGTTAGATTCACTTTGAGTTATAACCTCTTGTGATTCTTCAACAACCTCTACACTCTCACTTTCACTTTGGGTTTCTTGAGTTTTATCTTCTTCTAAACCTGTTGCATTCTTACCTTCATTATAACTTGGTTCATCAAAAAAATTATCAAAATCAAATCCAATTTCTTCAGAGCTTTCGCTTTGAATACTTGTTATATCAGTATAATTAGCAAAATTTACTTTTATATTATTTGTACCTGTATCTTGTTCAATTTCATCAGAATCTTCTCTATCACCTGATTTTTCAATATCTATTTTGGCTTTTGTTAATCCTTCCCTATCAACAACAAAATCTTCTTCTTTTCCCTTTATACCACTTTCAAGCTCCGTTTCTGTTATGTATTTTTTAAAATTTTTTTCTTTTAATTCTTTTGTATTAATTCCAGCAACATTTATAGGTGCTTTATTTGCTTTGATCAATTCTTTGTTTCTATATGATTCTACAATTTCTTCTTTCCTTTTTCCATCAACATCTGGAAAATTTTCTTGTACTATTATTTCTAAAGGTTTTCCTT
>JAZLBY010000050.1:0-5712 GCA_045613965.1 Candidatus Scatovivens sp. | reverse complement strand
TCTACTTCTTTAATTATTTCTGGATTTAATACTTGTTTTTTAATAGCAGCTAAGTATAATTTATCCATTGCTTTTCCGATTACATTATATAATCTTAATTTTTTAGCTTCTTCTAATGAAATAGATCTAATTAATGAATAATCTTTTACTTTATTTACTTCTGCTATAATTTCTTTATCATGTGGTGCAACTATTTGTGCTCCATCATCCCAGTATACTTTGTATCCATTATATTCTGGTGGATTATGGCTAGCTGTAATCATAACACCAGCTGTACATCCTAATTCTCTTACTGCAAAAGATAATTCTGGAACTGGTCTTAATGAATCAAACATATATGTTTTAATTCCGTTTGCATTGAAGCAAAGTGCTGTAGCTTCAGCAAATTCTGGAGACATATTTCTTGAGTCATAAGCAATTGCTACACCTTTAGTTTCTGTACCTTTTCTTAAGATATAGTTAGATAAACCTTGTGTAGCTTTAGTAACTGTATAAACGTTCATTCTGTTTGTACCGTTACCAATAATTCCTCTCATTCCTGCTGTTCCAAATTCTAAATCTTTATAGAATCTATCTTTTATTTCTTCTTCGTTTCCTGCAATTTTTAATAATTCTCTTCTTGTTTCTTCATCAAAAATTGGGCTTGTTGTCCATTCTTTAAATTTATTATTGCAGTCAACTTTATTAATATAATCTTTATATAATTTTCTAGCTGTTTCTGGACTATCTTGTCCTTCTGCGTTTTTAATTGGAGCAAATTCTTCTTCTCTTTTTACTCTTAATACTACAACGTCATCAAACATTTCATAAGAGTCAAAGATAAACATTTCAAATTTGTATGCATTTGGTTTTTCAGCAATTACTTCTTTTCCTTCTGAATCAATGTAGTTAGCTTTTTTAACTGCTGTGTGATATGGTAGACTTTCTTGGCTTATCTTCTCTAAACCTTTAATATTGTAAAGGTGGAATACAGCGTTACCATCTCCATATACTAAAGAACCATAGTCATCTCTTAAGTTAGCCATTTCTTCTGAAATTTCTGTATATTCTACAACACCAACTTTTTTATTTTTTCTACATAAAACACCAACTTTTTCTTTTGGATCTGTTTTTTCAATTGCTTTAGCAGCTGCTAAAACTTTATTATGAATTGACATACCGATTAGTAATGGATCAACTGGTTTAACTAAAACGTTATCAACACCATTGATGAATACCCATTCAATTCCGTATTCTTTCATTTCTTCTAATACTTTTGTTCTTTCCATAGATTGTAATGTACCACCATGTCCATTAGCAGCTCTTTTTACAAATCCATCTTTTTCTAAAAGAACTTTTCCTTTTAAATCAAGCATTGGTAATTCACCTTGTTTAAAGAAGTGAACTGCTTCTTGAGGATATCCAAAGTAATTGTGTTCTTCAAAGAATTTTACTGTAGCTTCATTATTTTCTCTACTTGTCATTAAATACCATGGAATAACTGTATCATATTTTCTCCATGCTTCTTTTAATGTTTCGCATAATGTTTCAAATATAGATTTATTTTTTTCAACATCAAATATAAATGTTCCTTTTGGTCCAGGATGTCCAAGTCTTGTTCCTTGTCCTCCAGCCATAGTAACAACAGCAAATTTGTTATATTTAATAGCCTCTATACCTTTTTTCTCATACATTTCACGTTCACTAACTGTTAATTTAGCTTTATCAACGTGTTCAATTGGTTCGATTGTGATTGTTTCTAGATCTACTGGTTTTGTTGCTCTTTCATATAAATCTTTCATTAAATCAAAATCAATTTCATTGATTTGAATTAGCAACTCCCTTTGATCTTCTTCATCCATCTCATCGTATTTTAAAAGTAAGTGTTCTTGTCCATACTTTTTCAAAAGTTTTTTAACTTTTTCTAGTTCTTCTTTCATTGTGCTTTTTACTCCTTTCTAACATCTAGAAATTTCTTTTTGAACCTTTTTCATGTGATATATATTATATCATTTTTCTTTTTTAGTCAACTAAGCAAACTTTTAATATTTGCCATCTTTTGTACGCCCTTAGAGGTTCTAACGAAATTCGCTTTTTTTGAAAAAAACAATTTACTTGACAACATAATTTTTCTAAGGTTAATCTATTCTATTATTATGAATTTATTGTACTTCTTTTTTGTTCATTGTGTGAATTTTTTGTAAATATGATTTTCATTAATATTTAAGTATTTTAAAAGTTTTATAATAAAAATTTGTATAAATTTTCTCTTTTTACAGATACTACCATTAATTATCTTCAAAGGAGCTTAATCCATGATAAAAAAAGCAAAAAATTTCATTATTATTCTATTTCTTTTTTTCACATTTCTTCTTATTAATATAACTTCTTACTCAAAAGACATAAAGCAAGGCCTTGCAGAAAACTTCTTTAGACTTCATATTATTGCTAACAGTAACTCTTCTATTGATCAAGAATTAAAACTTAAAGTTAGAGATTCTGTTTTAGAATATATAAATAAAGAAATACCAAATAACTTATCAAAAGATGAAGTTATTCTTGAAGTTCGAAACAAGTTACCTGACATCAAATTAATTGCTGAATCAGTTATTAAATCTTATGATTTAAATTACAATATAAATTTAGAAATCAACAATTTCTATTTTCCAACCAAACATTACTATAATCTTTCTCTTCCTGCTGGATATTATGATGCACTTAAAATTTCTATTGGAAATGCTCAAGGAGAAAACTGGTGGTGTTCTCTATTCCCTCCTCTATGCTTTATCGACATGTCAAGTGGAAAAATAACCGAAGACTCTAAGAATAATTTAAAATCATCACTTTCAAATGAAGAGTTTGAAATAATAAATAAATCCAACCCTTCAATCAAGCTTAAATTCAAGCTTTTAGAACTATTTTAAAATCTTTATAAAGTAATAAAATATTGTCTTTTTTTAACTTTATTATTTCAAAAACCTTCATATATATGCGTCCACAAAAATAAGTATTGTAAATCTTTACTTTTTGTGATATATTTCATATTGAGTAAATTTTACTCATTTTTAGTATGCAAAAAATTAATTGGGGGAATATATTTTGGAAAAACTAGTTATAACTGGAAAAACACCACTTAAAGGTGAAGTAATAATTAGCGGTGCAAAAAATGCAGCCGTTGCAATTATTCCAGCAACATTATTAATAAATGGAGTTTGTACAATTGAAAATTTACCAAACATAAGTGATGTTAGATTATACTGCGATATCCTAACAGAAATCGGAGCAAAAATCACTTGGAATACAGAAAACGAAATTACAGTTGATACAAGAAATATAGATTGCAATAACATACCACTTGAAACAACAAGAAAATTTAGAGCTTCTTACTACCTACTTGGTTCACTTTTAGGTAGATGCAAAAACGCAAAAGTTGGTATCCCAGGAGGATGTAATTTAGGTGCAAGACCTATAGACCAACACATAAAAAGTTTCGAAGCTTTAGGTGCTACTGTTGATGTTACTGGTGGAAATATCGTTGCTAAAGCAAAAAAATTAAAAGGTACATCTATTTATATGGACGTTGTATCTGTAGGAGCTACAATAAATGCTATGCTAGCTGGTGTTCTTGCTGAAGGAACAACAATTATTGATAACGCAGCAAAAGAACCACACATAGTAGACGTAGCAAACTTCTTAAATACAATGGGTGCTGATATTAGAGGTGCTGGAACAGATATAATCAAAATCAATGGTGTAAAAGAATTAAAAGGAAACGCTACATATTCTGTAGTTCCTGATCAAATAGAAGCTGGAACATTTATGCTTGCTGCTATCGCATCAAAAGGTGATATCACAATTAGAAATTGTATAACAAAACACTTAGAATCAATAATTGCTAAAGTTGTTGAAATCGGTGGTAACGTTTATGAAAATGGAGATTATTTAAGAGTTTGGTATACAAAAAGAACTCATAAAGCTACAATTAAAACTTTACCATATCCAGGTTTCCCAACAGACTTACAACCTCAAATGGGTGTAGTTCTTGCAATATCTGAAGGTACAAGCGTTATACACGAAAGCATTTGGGATTCTAGATTCCAATATACTGCTGAACTTAACAAAATGGGAGCAAAAATTACTCCTCAAGGAAAATCAGCTGTATTTGAAGGAGTTCATGAACTTTCAGCAGCACCAGTTTATGCATCAGACTTAAGAGCTGGAGCAGCATTAATTATGGCTGGTATTGCAGCTAAAGGTAAAACTGAAGTTTATAACTTACATCACATTGATCGTGGTTATGAAAATATAGAAGAAAAATTTAGAAAACTAGGCGCAAAAATCGAAAGAGTAATAGAAGAAGAATAAATAAAAAGCAGAGGACAAAACACATGTTAAAATTTTGTAGTTTATATAGTGGTAGTTCTGGTAATTGCTTATTTGTAAGTTCTAATAACACAAAAATTTTAATAGATTGTGGAACTAGTTGTAAAAAAATTTGCGACGGATTAGCATCAATTAACTCATCGATTGACGAAATTGATGCTATTTTAGTTACTCATGAACATTCAGATCACGTTCAAAGCTTAGGAATGGTTTCAAAAAAATTTAATATTCCGGTATATGCTAATAAAGAAACATGGGATGCAATGCCTAAACAAAAGGAAAAAATATCTGAAGAAAACATTTTATTTTTCGAAAATGATAAAGATTTCCATATAGATGATTTAACCATACATCCTTTTAGTACACCACATGATGCTGCTAATCCTTGTGGTTTCAACATACATAATGGAAAAAGAAAAATTAGTATAGCTACCGATTTAGGTCATATGGATGATAAAATATTCAATAATCTTCAAGGAAGTTCATTTATACTTCTTGAATCAAACTATGATCCTGAAATATTAAAAGTATCTAAATATCCATTTCACTTAAAGCAAAGAATTGCTGGTCCTCATGGGCATTTATCTAACGCAACAGCTGGTAAAACAATCTCAGCACTTATGAAAAAAGACTTAAAAGAAGTAATGCTTGGACACTTAAGTAAAGAAAATAATTTTCCAGAACTTGCTTATCAAACAGTTGCCGAAGAGCTTATGCAAGCCGGCGCTGATATAAGCAATATAAAACTTTCTGTAGCTAACAGAAATGAACCAGGAAAAATGATTATAGTATAAAAAATACCGTAAGCACGAAGTGCTTACGGTTCTTTTTTTATTTTCTATTAAACTATTTAGCTTGTTTCATACTTAAACTTACTTTTTGTTTTTCTCTATCTATTCCAATAACTCTAACTTTTACTATATCCCCTACTGATACTACTTCTGATGGATTTTTAATAAATTTTTCACTAATTTCTGAAATATGAACTAAACCATCATGTTTAACACCAACATCAACAAATGCTCCAAAATCAATTACGTTTCTTACTGTTCCTGTTAGTTCCATTCCCTCTTGTAAATCTTCAAATTTTAAAACATCGCTTCTTAATATTGGTTTTGGTAAATCCTCTCTAGGATCTCTACCTGGTTTTGAAAGCTCATCAATTATATCTTTAAGTGTTAATCCACCAATTCCTAATTCATCTGACATTTTTACTACGTCTACTTTAGATAAATCCACTTTTAATGCTTCCAAAGTATCTTTTTTAGCTAAACTATCCACAGAATATCCAATTTTTGTTAATAACTTCTCTGCTGCTTCGTAACTTTCTGGGTGAACTGCTGTTACTTC
>JAZLBY010000049.1:0-14574 GCA_045613965.1 Candidatus Scatovivens sp. | reverse complement strand
CAAGAGGTTGGGGTTACAACACAGAAGATTTAATGTTATTAAATAAACTTGCAGTAGATACATGCTACTGGCCACTATACGAAGTTGTTAATGGAGTTTATAAAATTACTTATAAACCTGCTAACAAACTTCCAATCGAAGAATTCTTAAAACCACAAAAAAGATTTAAACACATGTTTAAACCAGGTAATGAATGGATGATCGAAGCATTCCAAAAAGAAGTTGATGCTAGATGGCAAGAATTATTAGATTTAGAGGCTATGACAAACAAAGCTGAATAATATTTTAGGTACGTTATTTTGGTAACGTACCTTTTTTATGCCAATAAATCCACATTTTATTGATATTTTGTGGAAAATGTAGTAAAATTAATGATAGATTTTAATTTTAAGGAAATAAAATAATGAATTTAGAACAAGAAACAAGGTATATTTTAAACAAATATAACGCTCATGCTAACAAAGGTTATGGTCAAAACTTTTTAATTGATCAAAACGTTGTAGATGGGATTTTAGAAAAAGCTGAAGTAAATAAAGATGATTTAATTATCGAAATTGGTCCAGGACTTGGCAACTTAACTTCCCCACTTTTAGAAAATGCTGGTAAAGTTATTTGTATTGAACTTGATCCAAAGATGGTAAGTATATTAACTGATAGATTTTCTTTATATGAAAATTTTGAATTAATAAATGAAGATGTTTTAAAAGTTGATTTAAACAAACTTATTGAAGACAATAATCAATTTAAAACTGCAAAAGTTGTTGCAAATCTTCCTTACTATATAACAACACCAATTATTATGAAACTTCTAGAAGATAAATTAAACTTAGAAAGTATAACTGTTATGGTTCAAAAAGAAGTTGCTGATAGATTAACAGATAGGCCTGGTGGAAAAGAAGTTGGAGCAATCACTTATAGCATAAACTATTACACAAATCCAGAAACTATTATTGACGTTCCAAGAGATTCTTTTATACCTGCTCCAAATGTTGATTCTGCCGTTATTAAATTAGACGTTTTAAAAGAACCAAAAGTTAAAGTATCTGATGAGGAATTATTCTTTAAAATTATTAAATTCTCATTCTTACAAAAAAGAAAAACTTTAATGAACTCTCTTTCTAACTCAGGATTAATTCCAAAAGATTATCTTGAAGAAATATTAAATGAACTTGGAATTGATTTAAGAGTTAGAGCTGAACAATTAACATTAGAAGATTTTGCGAATATCACAGATTACATTAAAAACAATTTTAATTAGAAAATATAAGAGCCCAAGATTAAATCTTGAGCTCTCTTTTTTTATCCTATTTTAGCTTTTACTTCTTCTAATGCTTTAGCTAGTTGATCTGGACAAGATGTTCCTCTTCCCCTACAATCAATTCCTTTTACTTTAGCTATTACATCATCAATATGCATACCTTGAGCAAGTATTGCAACTCCTTGTGTGTTTCCTGCACATCCTCCAATAAATTTTACTGAATTAATTATTTTTGTATTTTCATCAACGTCTACTTCAATTTTCATTGAACAAACGCCTACTGGAAAATATTCATGAATCATACTATTCCTCCTAAAAACTTATTATTTCATTATAAGTTCTTACAATATATTGATCAGTCATTCCTGACATGTAATCAATTATTGCTTTACTATATTGTTTTACATCATTTAGATCATAAATAATTTTATTAAAGTATTTCTCTTCATCTCTATCATCACAATTTGAATAAGTTTCAAGCCATGTAGAAAATTCTTGAGAAAGTACTGGATAATATCTTTTTAATTTTTTAATATTTTTAATAGTAGCAGTACCATTATACTCTTGTTTTAATGTATAGAAAATTTCATTCATTACCACAGTGAAATATCTTACTGTTGGTTGAATTTTATCATTTTTATAAATCTTATCATAATTGAATTTTTTGATTTTTTCCATTGTTTCATAAGCTTCATCAGAAAATCTCAAACCATCTTCTAAAGAACTATTTTTACATAGATCTCCTGTTAAATATCCAATAATACTAGAATTATTTAATCTGATGTTTTCAATACTTTTATCTATATTATTAATATCTCTTTCAGTAATGATTTTCATTTCTTTAGCATCTTCTAAATCTCTACCTAAATAAGATATATTATCTGCTATCTTTACTACACATGCTTCCCATGTATATGGTGCATATTTATTTGGTTCATTAAATTTGCTTAAGTCAACAAACTCTTCTCTTGGCTTTTGTCCAGACACTTTTGGATTTCCAGAATGTGCTAAAATTCCATCTCTTACAGCATATGTAAGATTCAAGTTTCTTTTTAATCCAGCAACATCTCTTAAAAGTTCTAAATTATCTACATAATGAAGTCCGTTATTACTATGGAAAAATTTCATACCAGCTTCTCTTTCTAAAATTGTAGATAATATTTTTTCACCTTGGTGTCCAAATGGACTATGTCCAATATCATGTGTAACTGCAATTGCTTTAGTAAGTTCAGAATTTAAACCTAAGTAATTAGCAATAGTATTACTTATTGAATCTACTAAGTTTACATGTTCAATTCTTGTACAGATATGATCATTCTTTGGCGCAAAAAACACTTGAGTTTTATGCTTTAATCTTCTATACGCATTACAGTTAATTATTCTTGTGTAATCCCTATCAAATTCGCTACGCATTGGTGCATCGCCATAAACAGGATCGTATATCTTTTCTTGTCTAGATATAGCTTTCTCCCATTTAGGATTCCCTTCTACCATTGCCTCACTTTCAAATTTTTTCATCATTAGTTTCTCACCTTTTCTTTAAAATATTACTATAGGTTATATTTTTCCAAGTAATTCTTCTAAATCGTCTTTATCAAAATGGTATTCTTTATTACAGAAATGGCAAACTGTATTTGCCTCTCCATCTTCTTCTATAATTTTTGTTAATTCTTCTCTTCCAATAGAAATTAATCCTCTTTCAAATTTTTCTCTATCACAATCACATTCATATTTCATATCTAACTCTTGAGCTAGAATCATGATATCTTCGTCACCAGTTACAGTTCTTGCTATAGCTTCTAAAGATTTTCCTTCATCAATCATTTGACTAATACTTGGAGCTACTTTTAAAGCTTCTTCTATTTTTACAATATCTTCTTCTGTTGCATCTGGCATTAATTGAATCATATATCCACCAGAAGCTTTTACTCCATCTTTATTTACTAAAACACCTAATGCAATAACTGTAGGTTTTTGTTGTGATTTTGCAAAATAATCTGTAAAGTCTTCTGCTATTTCACCAGTTACTAATGGTACTAAACCATTATAGTTTGTATCTGTAGCTTCACTTTTATTTATAATATTTAAAAATCCATTATTACCAACGGCAGCACTTACATCTAATTTTCCATTTGATTTAAGTGGAACTTCAACATAAGGATTATCTACACAAACTTTTACTTTAGATGTAAATTCTTCTCTTCTTACAACAGAAATCATTGTTCCCATTGGTCCTTGACCATTAATTTGTGCTGTAAAATAATCTTCACTGTCTTTAATTTCTGTAAATCCCATCATACCTGTTATAGTAGCAAATCTACCCATAGCAGCTGTAGTTGTTGGTGTTAAATCATGTATTTTTCTAATTTCTTCTACCATTTCAGTTGTATGCGCTACAACTAAACTTACTCTTCCTTCGTGAGCTAAAAATTTCGCAACTCTATTCATTTTGTCTCCTCTAATCTAATTTTGTAAACGCTTTTCTCACGTCTTTATATGTATTCATTAATAATTCGTATTTCATTTCTTCAGAAAATTGCTCATTATACATTGCATTTGAAATTGGAATTGTATACGAATTATATTTTGGCATGAAAAATCTGGTCTTAACTATATAATCAATCAAACAATCATCTTCGTTTATCTTAACGTCATTTCTTTGTAAAAAGTTTTTTAGCATTTCTGTATATTCATCATGAAAATAGTTAAAAACCTTCGTATATTCTTTATTTTTTGCTAATTCTTTCATCTCCGCTTCTATTAGCACTTTTTTCACCTCATATATGGTCTATTTTTCACCAATATTTTACACTATATTTCTTTTTTTTACAAGTGATTTAAACCTTCTATTATTAAAATTTTATGCACATTTTATTAAATTTAAAATACTATATACAAATTTATAAATTAGAAAGGAATATTTATGAATACACTTAAATTAAATTCTAAAGGTCCTGAAGTTGAATTACTACAAAGTACACTTCTAAAACTTGGATTTTATTCAGGATTAATTGACGGTATCTTTGGATATCAAACCTATAATGCTGTAACAACATTTCAAAAAGAATTTGGATTATTAATTGACGGAATTGTAGGCCAAAATACATGGGATAAACTTATGCCATACATAAATGGTTATACTTATTACAAAATAAAAGATGGTGATACTCTTTTCTCTATAGCCAAAACCTTTAACACAACTGAAAATGCTATATTTACAGCAAATCCATCTATCGAAGAAAATAACCTAAAAATCGATGAAACTATAATTGTTCCATTTGGAAATATAGTTCAAACAAATATTAATTATACAAGCCAAATTTTAGATTTAAATATTAATAGTCTACAAACTATATACCCTTTTCTAAAAATTGGTTCAATTGGCAATTCTGTTCTTTTCAGACCAATAAAATATATAAAGTTTGGAACAGGTAAAAGAGAAATTCTATATATAGGATCTACCCACGCTAATGAATGGATTACCTCTCCACTTTTAATGAAATTCATTGAACAACTTTCAAAAGCATATTCTAATAATCTCCCTATTTTTGGAATTAACTCAAAAGAATTATTTAATAATACTTCTCTTTATATTGTTCCAATGTTAAATCCAGATGGTGTTGATCTAGTAACCGGATATTTAAACGAAGACTCAAGAGCTTTTCAAAATGCAAAAAGAATCGCTTCAAACTTTCCAAATCTTGAATTTCCATCTGCTTGGAAAAGTAATATCGAAGGAATTGATCTAAACCTTCAGTTCCCTGCTGGTTGGGAAAAAGCAAAAGAAATCAAATATGCTCAAGGTTATAATCAACCAGCACCAAGAGATTTTGTTGGCTATGGTCCACTTACAACACCAGAAGCAGTTCATTTATATAACTTTACATTAATGCATAATTTTTCAATAATGCTTACTTATCATACACAAGGAAGAGTTATTTATTATCAATTTGATAACATCACTCCACCTAATAGCGAAAACATCGCTCAAGAATTTTCTAAATTATCTGGTTATAGCTTAGATCCAGTAGATGAAGAATCCAGTTATGCAGGATTTAAAGATTGGTTTATCAAACAATATAATAGACCTGGGTTTACAATAGAAGCTGGAATTGGAACAAATCCACTCCCTATTTCTCAATTTCCAAGTATTTATCATGAAAACTTAGGAATATTAGTAACCGCTCTTCTTTAAGAATTAAAACATTTATATCTTAAATAAAAAAACATGCCAGAACTAATCGTTCTGGCATATTTTTATAATCTATTTTAGGATTTTGAAGTAAGCATTATTTATTTTCACCATTATATTTTGGTGTTCTTTCTTATAATCATTTGAAAAATATCCTTTTGGAATTATTTCTATATTGTCAATTGAACTTGTAATTCCAAAATAACTTTCAAACATCTTCTTTTCTTCATTTTGTATAATTTCTGACTCATATAAATAAGCTAAAATATTCATATTATTAATTAATTTTTCACCTGTTTTCTTTTCATAATAATATTCTAGCAAATCATGAATTTCTTTATTATTTTGATTTTCATCTATTAAATTCAAAAGCAAATATGCTTTACTAATATCATTGTCTATATCTAATAATCCATTTACTAATATAGCTTCATTATTATTAAACTTATATTGTCTTAATACATCTTCAGGTAATATTTCTGAAAGCACATAAATATATTTCATTTGCTCTTCATAACCTAAAGATTTCTCCTTACTATAATATTCTCTAGCAAATAATTCGTTGATTAATTCAGAAAAAATATTACTATTATTTAAATTAATTTTACTCATAGCAGAATTAATATTTCCAACTGATAAAACATGATTTAATTCATGAAAATATATAGTCTTATCAATATTTTCAAAATTAATTTCTTTATTTAATTCATAAAAATTAATAATGTTAAATACAGAATTATATTTAGCAACTGCTCCAAAGCCAATCATTCTAGCATCATCACTAGTTTTTAACTTTAAGCTTTCTAATCTATTTTTTACTATTTTTAAATCAATATATTTTTCATTTTCTTTTATTTCTGGCAACAAATTATCTATAATAAATCTTTTATTATCACATGATAATTGTTCATTTTTATTTACAGCCTCTAAGATAAAAAATAAATCATTTTCTTCATTTTTTATTTCATTTATAAATGAATTTTGAATACTATATTTAATTTTATTTTTTGTAATATCTGGAATTAATCTAAAAATTGCACCAAAAGAAAACATAATTGTAAGTATTATAAACTCAACAATTAAAAGCCAACGAATAAAGTAAAAAGGTTCTTTTTTTAGAACCTTTCTCCCTTTATCTTTATGAATTTTTGTATTACTTTCTAATGTTTTCATTAATTCCCCTTATTTTAGAATTTTACATCATATTCAATAGTAGCAATTTCTTGTTTATAATTTACAGTTGAATCATTTTCTGTTGATAGACCATTTGACATTACTATAACAGTTCCGATTATTAAGGCTACAACTACTTCAATTTTAAATATTTTTTCTAATAAATTGCATCCATTTTCTAAAAATCTTAATTCTCTATCTTCACTTACAACTGGATATAAAGTTGGATTTATATAACTAAATTTACTTTTATGATAGTTATAAATTTCCATTTGCTCTCTACTAAAATTCTTAATAAGTTCCTCTTTTGTGTCAATTATACTACTTCTTTTCTTTCTTTTCATAAAATCACCACGGTGAAATTATAACACAATTAATTTAGTTTGTAAATACTTTATGTAAATTAATCTTTGTTAACACTTATTTTACCGCAAAAAAAGCACATCTATTATCTAGATGTGCTAAAATCTTATGTTCTTGATCTTGCCATAAATTTTTCTTTTATTTTACTAATTATATTTTTAAACCAATTTTTCTTGTTTAATAAAGCTAGTTGAGTTTGTCTCTTCTCTTCTAACTTTTCTTCAACAATCTTATCTGTAATAACATTTTGAGGGTAGATTTTTTTCTTCTCTTCTTCAATCGCAACAATCTTATTAACCTCATATGTTCTTATCTTAGCTTTTTGGTCTTCTGTTGCCCAATATCTTTTGAAAAATATTGCCAATATTAACTTAGTTTCTGATAACATTTCTTGTTCTAAGAAATCTTTTTCTTTATTATATTTAAATTTTGTATCATCATCTTTATTAACTTCTAATGCTTTAATTATTTCCTTTGGAAGTTTATAATAGTCTTCAAGTTTTATATGATTCAAAATTTCTAATACTTGTGAATATGCTTTGTTCTTTTGTATTTTAATCACCCCTTATTGATTACTAGATTCTTTTTTCTCTCTTATTTTGTCGGGCTCTTTTGAAATATCTTGTTCAAGTTCTAATGCTCTAACATCTCTGTCTAAAATCATTTCCATATTTCTAACAGCTTCTATATCTTCAAGTAAACTCATTGTATATTTACCAATATTTTGTCCAGTTACTATACACTCTTGTGTTGCTAAATATTTATCACAAAATTCTTTTAATGGTATATTTTCAAGAGTATAGTTTCCTGTTCTAAAAGCATTAATTTCTGATTTATTATTTTCGTAATAATTTTTTACATTTGATTGTATCATACTTGTAGCATTATCTACTTCTTCTGGAACAACATCTTTTCCTGAATAATGTATACTTTCTGCTGGTACTTTAGACATCATATATTTAATAATATCGTATCTAGAATATGATACTGTATTTGTTTCATTATTTTTTAGAAGACAAACTTGTAAATTTTCTGGTAATATAGATTGTTCTGTACATCCATCCATAAAATTTTTCTCATTTTCAACATCTGTTCCATCAAATAAGAAATATACTCCGTCTCCTCCTAAATATTCCTCTAAAGATGTTGTAGCATTTACTGCCTCAACTCTATCTGCTGGTGTCTTTCCTGTATTTCCAGCTTTTATATCATCATAATGTTTTTGAAGATCTGCATATAAAGCAACTGCACCAGTCATTCCTTCTGAGAAGAATACTTTAACTTTTTCATCATTTACTGTTTTACTATTATCTCCATTTTTAGGAGTAAGTCCAGATACACTTATTGAACGAACTCTATCTAATGAAGTCATATGATAACATTTTTTCATTCGCATTTTTCCTTTTAACCTATTTTTTGTATATATAACATTTTATTTATAATTTCAAAAAAAGTAAATACATTTTTATAAAATTCGATATTTTTTTACAAAAGAAAAAAGGATTAAAAATTAACCCTTTTTATCCTGTTATATACAAACTATATTAATATAATTTATTATTTCCAAATTTCGCCATTTATATGTGAAATAAGTGCCATAACAAATGCATCTTTAGTAAGATTAATTCTATTAATTACATCTTTAGTTAAATAGCTTATTCCACCTTTTCCATTTCCTAACTTTTGACCATTAAATATTTTGTCCATTACTTTTCCAAGTTCTGTTTCTTTTATTTCATCTACATATTTTTCAGGTATTGGAAATCCTTGGCTTGTACCTACTGACATAAATCCATCTTTAGATTCTATTACTGCTGCATTTATATCAATCCAATCTCCTAAAAGATTGGTTATTCCTGCTTCTGAAGCTATAAAGAAATCAGCTTCAATATTATTTTCTTTAGCATATATCTTTAAATTTTTTACTCTATTTTTTGCTCCAATAAAAATCTCTTCATTTACAGGTTGATCTGGCACATCTGATGAAACAGAAACGCCTTCTATTTCTACATTTTCAAAATATTCTTCAAATGCTTTCTTTGCACCTTCTATTTTGCCTGGATTTTTAGTTCCCATTAATATTTTCATAATTTATCCTTCTTTTCTTTTTTGTGTATTATAACATATTCTTCTTAAAATAAAATTTGGTGTTATTTTTGAAAAGAACTTAGCACATCTTACAGTAAAACCTGGTACAATATAAAATTTACCTTTCAATAAATTTTTAACTGTATATCTTGCTACATATTCACTTGAAAGTGAGCTTAATTCAAATTTTACATTTGCTACATTATTAAAATTAGTTTTAACAGGTCCTGGGCAAAGAAGACTTACTTTTACATTTGATTTATCTCTTCTTAGTTCTTCTTTTATTCCTTCTGTTAATCTAACAACATAATTTTTGGCCGCATAATAAGTAGCCATTAATGGACCTGGTAAAAATCCTGCTATAGACGCAACATTTAAAATAATACCAGAATCTCTTTTTTTCATATCTTTTAAATATAATTTAGTTAAAATATGAAGTGCTGTAATATCTGTATCTATAATAGCAAATTCTTTTTCAAGATCTGTTTCTGTAAATCTTCCAAAATCTCCAAGTCCAGCATTATTTACTAATATATCAATATCTTTTTCTTCATTATAAAGATTAATACATGCTGTTCTAGAAGTTAAATCGACTTGTCGATAATTTACATTAACTTCAAAATCTTTAATTAATTCTTCTTTAAGTTTTTCCATTCTTTCTATATTTCTTGCAACTAAAACAATATCATATTTTAATTTTGCAAACTCTCTAGCAAAATCTCTTCCTATACCAGAAGATGCTCCTGTTATTAATACTTTCATAAAATAACCCCTTTTTATTTTCTAAACTTATTATATTTTATTTTCTCCTTTTGTCAAGAAAATATCCTTGTAGTCACATTAAAAGAAAAAACCACAATTAAATATAAATTGTGGCTTTTATCTTTCTTTATCTTCTTTTATTTTAATCTTTTGAGGAACTTCTCTTTCTTTTTTCATTTCCTCCACTTTCATATGATTATAAGTTACTGAATAATCATCAATAGGTTTTGGAAGAGTTCTTCTTTCATCTATTAAACTTTTTCTTCCAAATAATTTTCTTAAAAATCCGAAAAATCCTTTTTGAGCATTTACATTTCTTCTTAATCTTTCTGCCATTAAATATACTTCATCTTGTTCAGATTCTTCAAAATCCTTTTCTGGTTCAATTTCTGGAATACTTTTCACCCAATCAAATTCATCATATTTCTCATCTAATGGACCAGCCTCTATTTCTAAGATCTCTTTAAAATCAGTATATGCATCTTCAAAATTTGGATCATAATATTCTAGTCTTCCATCATCTGTTTCTCTTTGATATCTAACTCTATTTAATCCAAATTCCTTTAATTCTTTTAAAAATTTTATTGAGTCAGCTTTACTATGTACTTTTTTAATCTTTGTACCAAACTCAGCATCTAAAACTGTATCTTGAACTTTAGCAATTCTGTGTTTTAAGTCATATTCTACAAGCTCTTTTTCTTCTTGATCTAAATGACTGTAATTTTTCCAATATTTCTCTTCTATACGTGAAATATCTTTAATATTTTCACTTAAATACACATAGTAATCTTTACCCCATCTTTTAATTATCTCTTCTTTAAAATAATCATGTCCATTAATAATACTTTTTTCTAAAGTATTACCGCCTAAAGCTTTATTTATTTGATTAACTAAAACAATTGATAAAATATTACTATCACTTTTAACAGGAGCTTTTCCATATACTCCATTAAATATTAATAATCTACCTTCTTTATCATCAAGAGATTTTGCGCTAACAATTTCAGTACCAGCTTCTTTAAATACAGGATTCATTTTAAAAAAAGTACTATCTTTCTTCATGTATCCTAATTTATGAACTAATTCATGTGCTAAAGTTGCTGTTAATCTTAAAAAATGAGGAATTCCAATATTAGCTGTATCATATTCAAAGAATCCTTCTCTATTATTGACTACCATAGTATAAATTTTACCTCTACTTTGCAGTCTATCTAAAGCCTCACTTTTTGTTATTATTCCTTCATATTTTGATGCTATTTTAGTTGAAAACTCTTCATATATTGCAAGCTCTTCATCTTCAGTATAACCTTTTGCAACATCTCCATATGAAAGCTCTTGATAATGTTTAACAATTTTTTCTAAATCTGAATCAACCATTATACAATATCCTTTATTATAATTTCATTAAATTCTTTTTGTAATTTATTTAATATTCTTTTGTTTGTTACAATTTCATATTTTTCATCTTCTTTAACTGTAAAAATAACCTCTTCATCAATAGTTGCAAATTTATGAAAAGTACCAAATTCAAAAGTATATTCATTTACATAGTAATAGATTTTTTCATCTATTTCTAAAGTTTTAATTTCCATACTTCACCTTTTTAAAAAAGCAAATGACGTTATCATTTGCCTTTATTAATTTACTGATTGTCCTTGTTTAATCCATACAGAAACACTACCATCTTTACAATAGAAAATACCATTTCCATCATTATCTACATACACTGTTTCTGAAAGGTTTCCTGTGCAATCATAAAAAACTGTATTTGCTAAATTTTTTCCAACATTCATCTGTACAGCTCCACCTCTTGCATCTGACATAACAACTGCAAGACCTGAATCCGGATGTTCATAATCTCCTAATCTTGTGAAACCTACTATATTTCTATTATTAAAGTAATCATATTGATCACCATATGCATAATATTTTCTCAATTTAATAAATAAATCTAGCATTTTATCTTTACTATCAACTTCTTTTTCTGGTATTCCATAATAGTCCCCATAGAATACACATGGGAAACCATCTTTTCTTAAAAGTATCAATGCATATGCTAATGGTTTAAACCAATCTAATACCCAAGATTCTAAAGCTTGTCCTGGTTCTGTATCATGATTGTCTACAAAAGTAACTGCTTTTTCTGGATTTGTTCCTACTAAAGTATCTTCAAATATTTGACTCATATCAAATTCACCATTACTTATTGATGCTCTATAAAAATTATAATGTAGTGGAACATCGAATAAAGACATCGTTCCTTCTGTTTTTTCTATGAATTTATTTATTGTTTCAATGTTAGAACTCCAATATTCTCCAACAGAAAATAATTTCTTTTCTGTCTTTTCTCTTAATGTTGTAAGCCACTCTGGGAAAAATTCAGATCTAATATGTTTTACTGCATCTAATCTAAATCCATCTACTCTTGTAGTATCTAAATACCATTTACCCCATGTTTTTAATTCTCTAACAACATCAAAATTATTTAGATCTATATCAGCACCCATTAAGTAATCGAAATTACCATTTTCTTTGTCAACATCTTCATCCCAATGTTTTCCATAAAATTTATAAATGGCTGCTTTACCTGTATTTTCATCCCAGTCTACACCATGAAAATGTGTCCAGTTCCATTTAAACTCTGAATGCACATTTCCTCTGCCTGGAAATGTATATTTAGTCCAAACCTTTATAGGCATTGCCTCAGTAATACTAACATTTCTATCTTCAGCATCATCTTGTACTGCTAAAACTTCTTCTGTTTCATCAGCACCCATCTTATGGTTTAGCACTATATCTGCTAGAACTTTTATGTTGTTTTCATGCAAAGTATTTATTGCTTGAATATATTCATCTTTTGTTCCATACTTTGTTGGAATTGCTCCTTTTTGATCAAATTCTCCTAAATCATATAGATCATATACTCCATATCCAACATCTTCTTTTCCACTTGCACCTTTATATGCTGGTGGAAGCCAAACATGTGTTACTCCTATGTTTTCTAAATGTTTAGATTCTTTTGTAAGCTTATTCCAAAGTGTAGAATCACTAGGTAAATACCATTCAAAATACTGCATTAAAGTATTATTACTTGGCAAATCTATCACTCCTAAAATTTTATTTTTGCTTTTGTTTATAATTTTAATATTTTTTTTATTTTTACTTTATTAGCCATAACAGCATCATATCCTGCCACTATAACTTTTTCGATATCATCTATTTTTAAAAGAGATGTACCTTGACAATTTATTTCTATTGAAATATCTGCTTCTTTTTTAGCTTCTTTTACATTTCCAAGTGAAAATATATCTACAGCTCTTAAAAGAATTGCAAGAATATCTTCTCTTGGTTCATACTCATCCATTTTAAAACTTAATGCTAATATCTTTTTAGCACCCATTTCTTTTAAAACTTTTGTTGGTAAATTATTTGTTGTACCACCATCAATTAAATTATACTGTTTATATTGACATGGTGAAAAGATTCCCGGGAATGACATACTTGCTCTTGTCGCTGTTGCAATTGGAGCATCTAAAATATATTCCACATCAGATCTTTTTCTTCCTTTAATTTCTTTAGATAAAAATACGCATTCTTTTGTCGATATTGTATCTACTGCAGTTATTGCAAATGGAATCTTAACTTGATTCATATTTACAATATTTTTATCTTTAGCAAATTCTTTAACTAAATTTTCTATATTCTCACCTGGCATTAAGCCCTCTATTTGTGCTACGCCAAATCCTAAATAAGTAGCTCCAGCTTTAAAAAGCGGTGTTTTTGGTATTCTAGTTAGCATTTTGTAATTTTGCACTGTTCTTTCAACGATTTCATCTAATGTATATCCCATTGCATAACATGCAGCAAAAATACTTCCTGAACTAGTTCCAGATAAGTAATCAATTTGAGCTCCAAGTTCTTCTAACGCTGCTAAAGCACCAATATGAGCTAACCCTTTTAATCCCCCACCAGCTAGTGCAACTCCTAATTTCATATAAACTACTATACCCTTTCTTTTACAAATAAAGTTTGTGTTGGATATGCAAGTTCAACGTTCTCTTTTTCAAATAAGTATAATAAATTGCATAATATATCTTGTTTTGCATGTAAGAATTTTGCATATTCAGCTTCTCTTACATATAAAAATATTTTTACATTACAGCTACTTGATGAGATCTCATTTAATGTTACTTCTACTGTTTCTTTAATAACTTTTGGATCATTTTGTAGCATTAATTTTATTTCTTTTACAATTTTCTTAATTTTTTCTGATGGTGTATCTAAAGTTAAATTTAAAACACAATCAAATCTTCTACTTGTTAATCTATTCCAGTTTACAACATAATTTGAAGTAATTGTTGAGTTTGGAATTGTAATTACAGCATTATTATATGATTTAATACGTGTACTTCTAAATGTAATATCTATAACTGTTCCTTGGAATTGATCTACTTCAATCCAATCTCCAATAACAAATGGTTTATCTGAAAGTATTGCAATACCTGAAAGAATACTTTTAACCATATCTTGAGCTGCAAGTGCAGCACCTGCAGATGCAATACCAAGACCAGCAACCAATCCACTAAATACACTTAAGTCAAATCCTAATCTTGTTGCTGCAACTAAAGCAAATACTACCCAAAGTGTTACTTTAAGTATTTTGCATAAAAATTTATCTACAGCTGGATTTTTAGAATTTTTAAAATATTTTTTTCCTAAAACTGAATCAACTGTTATT
>JAZLBY010000048.1:0-10048 GCA_045613965.1 Candidatus Scatovivens sp. | reverse complement strand
CTTCATAATTATGAACCAGAAGAACCTAAAACAGTTCTTTCAGAAAAATATTTAGAGTATATAAAGAAAGCTCCTATATTTGTTAGTGGAGATGTTTATAAATTAAGAAATTTTATAAATCAATATGTTAAATATGGAGATGATAAAGATACACTTTATATTATTGAGAATGGTAAAATTAAACCTTCAAAATCTCTTCAAGATTGTATTGCTGGAATGGTAAAACAAAATAATGAATTTATTTTACTTGATAATCAAAAAGTAGTATATGAAACTGCTATGGAAATGGCGAAAAAATCACAAATAGATGGTAAAAAAAGATGCTTAATTGTAAAAGGTGGACCTGGAACTGGAAAGACAGTATTAGCAATAAATTTATTATCAGATTTAACTAATAAGCCATATGAAATGGTTTGTCACTATGTTACAAAAAATGCAGCTCCAAGAGCTGTATTTAAAGCAAAATTAAAAGGTAAAGAAAAATTATCTAGTATTGATAATATGTTTAAAGGTTCGGGAATATATACAGAAGCAAAAACAAATGATGTAGATGTTATTTTAGCGGATGAAGCACACAGATTAAATGCAAAATCAGGTATGTTTAAAAATTTGGGAGAAAATCAAATAAAAGAAATTATATGTGCAGCGAAGTTTTCTGTTTTTTTCATAGATGAAACTCAAAGAATTGATATTTATGATATTGGATCGATAGCTGAAATAGAAAAATACCTTGATGAATATGGTGTTTGTGGAGAAGAAAGAAAAATTCTAGAATTGGAATCTCAATTTAGATGTAATGGTTCAGATGGATATCTAGCGTGGATTGATGATGTCTTAGAAATAAGAGATACAGCAAATAGTGATGGATTTGATATAGAGTATGATATTCAAATATTTGATGATCCAAATGAAGTTAAAAATAGAATAATAGAACTTAATAAATTAAATAACAAAGCTAGATTATTAGCAGGATATTGTTGGAACTGGATTAAAGAAGGAAAAAATAATACTAATATTCATGACATTATTATACCAGAATATAATTTTGAAATGAGTTGGAATTTAGGGAATAGTTCTACATGGGCAATAGATCCTGAATCAGTCAATGAGGTTGGATGTATACATACATCACAAGGATTAGAATTTGATTATGTTGGTGTTATTATTGGAAAAGATTTAAGGTATGAAAATGGAAAAATAATAACAGATTTTAAAGAGAGAGCTTCTACAGATAATTCTTTAAAAGGAATTAGAACAATGTATAAAGAAAACCCAGAAAAAGCTTTAAAGATAGCAGATGAAATAATAAAAAATACATATAGAACATTAATGACTAGAGGGCAAAAGGGGTGTTATGTGTATTGTGAAGATAAAGAGTTAGCAAATTATTTAAGAAAAAGAATAAATAAATCAAATGATTTTGATTTAGATAATTTAATGGTTGCTGAAGATGAGTAAAAAATAACCGCTACAATTTGTAGCGGTTTATTTGTTTTATTTTTTATTATTGTTATTTGTGATTTCTTCATCTTCGTTAAATATGAATTTTACTTCTGAATCATAAAGTTGTAATTTATAGATTCTTTCAGTTCTTTTGGCTGCGTTGTTAAGTAATAAGTTTTCACACATTTCCCAAAGTGCAACCCATCCAACAATATTGATTAATTCTGCAATAAATGATGGAATTTGAGTTCCAAATGCAAATGATAGAATTATAAATAAAAGTCCGATAAAGAATAGAGAACATGATTTTTTGTTAGCAACATGGATGTCGTAATCTCTATCATCTATTTCCATACCATAGTTATTTTTAATAACTTTTTTGATTCTTGTTTGTTCTTCATCTGATATTTCAGGACAATGTATTTCAAGAATGATTTCATATTTAAGAGGGATTATATAAGCAATTTCTTCAATGTAATCGCAGACATCATCAGAAAGAGCTAATTTTTTATAATCGTGTTTCATATATAAATCATCAATTTTCTTCAAGTAAATTGGAATAGTAGCTTTTCCGTATTTGATATAGTGTTTATCAACGTAATCAGCTTCCCTAAATTTAATTTTTCTATTTTTTACTCTAAACTTTTCTTTTTTCTTTTTCTTTTTTATATTTAAAAATTTAAATCCCATAGTAACCTCATTTTCTTATCTGCCACTGTCTTCACGAGAGTCAAGTTGACTTTGAAGTTCAGTAATGTTTTTTGATATACCAGAAACAATAGCTTTTTTAAGTAGTGCATTTAAATGTTCTGGTTCTGGATAATATTCTTTTGGGATTGCAGCTAGAACGAATTTATCTCTAATGCTATATTGAGTAATTTTTCCACTTTCGTCGAATTTACGAGATAAGTTATCAAGTAATATTCCTAAATCCATAGGAAAGCCATGTTCTTTAGAAAATTGTCTAGCAAATGTTATTGTAGTTCTTGTATTACCATCTCTAAATGGATGTATACTCCAAAGAGAAGTAAGCTGATTTGTAAATTCTTCCACTTTTTTATCAAGTGGCATTGCATCCCAATTTGTATCATTCATAGTTTTAAGACATGCTTTTAATTTTTTATCAATATCTTTTGCATCTGCATAATCAAGACTTAATCCTGGAAGAACAATTTCTTCTTTAACAATTGGAACTGTACGAAATTCTCCAGCCCAATCGAAGATATCTTCAAAGATATGTTTATGAATTGATTTAAAATATTGAGCGTTAAATTGTTGTTTATAAGATGTATCGATATCTAAAAATTTAGCGAATGTAATGTCTCTTTCAGCTCTATTTAATTCATGATAGTCAGTGATACCTAATTTATTTCTTAATACACCATTTTCATCAATGATATATGGATCATGCATTAGCTTTCACCGCCTTTTTTATACATATTAATTATTTTTGCTTGAACATCAGATATTTCTGTTTGACCATCTACATATTCTTTAGCGATTCTTAATACTTTTTCGTCTGGAACATCAGAACCTGTGATTGAGATTGCTAAAGCATTTTTAACGATATCTAGTCTTTGTTCTTTTGTTGTATTTTTTATAGATAAATCCATAAAATTTCTCCTTAAAATATTTATTAGTTTAAAACTAACATTAGTATTATACCATTTTTATGTAAATAAATCAATTGCAGCAAGCTTTCATAAAAGTATCATTTTGGTTACAAATCTTTACAAAGAAAAAGATTATTTATATAATTTTATTATGAATACTTATGCACAGGAGAAAGTATGGAAAGATCTGAATTAAAAGAATTATTAAAAAGAAAAGGTGTAAGACCTGAATTAATAGAAATGCCAGCAGTTGTAGAACCAATATATAAAGATGTTGTTGATAAAACTGTTAGCCAAGTTGAAAATAGTGATGCATTAAAAGCTAATGAAGATGGAACATTTAGATATACAAATAGATTAATTTCACCTTCAGATACAGGTGGAGCAGTTATATCTTATGGTGATGCTACTATTGATGTAAATAAATATGGTATTGCGATAGGATATTCTGATGGAAGTTGGATGGATTATTTTTCAACTACTACAAGAAAACCAGATGGATTTGTAGAACATTCATATGGAAATAATGGTAGTGCAACAATGACAACAAGAACAACATTTGACAATGGTTCTTGGTCTATATTAAATGCAGCAGGTGCTGAATATTCAAATCAGCCATATATTGGTGCAAAAGAAGTTAGAACACCTGGAATAGATAAAGAAACAATACTTAAAGAATTTGATGAGAATTCTCAAGCTGTTATGAAAAATTATCCAGGAACAATTACTTGGTATACTGAAAGAAGAGAAGCTTTAGTAGCTACTTTAGATAGAGAGACAGATCCAAAAGTAATTGAGGAAAGAAGAATTAAAGAGTTAGAAGATGAATGTGCAAGATTAAGAAAAGCTAATAAAGAGTTAACAGCAAACAATTCTAAATTAACATATATGCTAGAAAAATCATTAGAATTCATGTCATCTGTAAGAAATAGTCCAGTTGGTCATATATTCTTTGGTAAGAAAATTAAAGAATATGAGCAAGGATTAAATAAATTAGATGCAGGAAAAGATGAAAGAGAATAATTAAGTAATTAATCGTAGCTTAAATAAAACGTCTAGAGAGTAAATCTTTAGGCGTTTTTATTTGTATTTATGGGACTTTAATAATTAAAGTAAATATGTTATAATAGTGCATGTATAAAAAAGATTTTAAGAAAGGGTTTATATGAAACCAATAGAAGATATAGTGGCTGATAAGATATATGAGCTTGTTAATTATATGCTTGCTAAAAAAATTAAGCCAGATATAAAACTAGAAACTGTAGGAGCACTTTCAAAAGAAGATATCAGAAAGTTAAAAGATGAGCTAGGAATTCAAGGTGTAATTTTAGATATAGATGAAACTGTAAGAAAAGATATGAATAAAATTCCAAAATGCAACGAGGAATGGATTGATATGCTTAAAGATGAACTTAAGGTTATAGTTGTATCTAATGGAATTGATAAAGGAATAGAGAATTTCTTTAGATTAAAAGGAATAGATTATATAGGATTTGCTCATAAACCATTAAAGAAAAATTTTATTAAAGCTTGTGAAATGCTTGGGATAGCACCAGAAAAAACATTAGTAATAGGTGATAGCTTATTTAGTGATATTTATGGTGGTAAAAGAAATAATATGAAAACAGCTTTAGTAAAAAAAGTAGATGATGAAGAACAAAGATAGAGAAAATAAAAGCATTTAAAAGAAAGAAGTAGAATATGAAAGAAAATAAGATATTATATGGATTCTTAAAAATTATATATTCATCTTTAGTAACTATTTTATATAATCCAAAAGTATATGGTAAAGAAAATATTCCTAAAGATGGGCCGGTTGTTTTTGCAGGAAATCATAGACACGCTTTTGATCCAGTTGTAGTAATGACTCATACAAAAAGATTTGTTCATTATATGGCAAAAGAGACAATCTTTAAAGGTTTACATGGATTAATTTTAAAAGAGATGGGATTAATAAAAGTTTATAGAACAAGGAATAATCCTAAAGCTATTGAAGATGCAGAAAAAGTCTTAACACGTGGAGGTACCGTAGGTCTTTTTCCAGAAGGAACAAGAAATAAAACTGAAGAAGAATTATTGAAATTTAAACATGGGGCAGTAGTAATAGCAAAGAATACAAACACACCAATTGTACCGTTTTATATAAATGGAAAATATAAAGTTTTTAGAAAAGGATTAGAACTTCATTTTGGAAATCCAATTGATGTTTCAAATATGACAATAGAAGATGCAAATAACTACTTAAGAGAAGAAGTATTAAAGTTATCAAGAAAGTAGGATTATTATGAAATATATATTTATTGTTAATAAAGGTGCTGGAAAAGGAAAATGTACAAAAATAGTTCCAGAAATTGAAGAAGAATGTAAAAAAAGAAATTATGAATATGAGATAAGATATATTGAAGAAAATTTAACTGGAGCAGATATAGCAAGAGAATATAAAGATGAATCAAATGTTATATATGTTGTTGGTGGAGATGGAACGCTTGCTAAGACATTACCAGGAATTGTTGGAACAAAAAATAAATTAGGAATTATACCAGCTGGTTCTGGAAATGATACATATAGAACTATAAAAACAATGGAAGATGGAGAACATCTAATAGATTTAGGAAAAATAAATGATACATATTTTATTAATGTAGCATGTACTGGTATTGATGCTGAAGTAGCAAACAATCTAGATTTATTTAGAAATACTATAGTGCCATCTAGTCAGTTGTATACAGTAAGTATTTTTTATACTTTTGCCAAGTTTAAATTTAAGAGAATTAAATTAAAAACTAAAGTAAAAGAACTTGATTCAGAATATACGATATTAAGTATTTGTAATGGATCTTATTATGGTGGTGGTTATAAAATTGCACCAAAATCAAGATTAACAGATGGACTTTTAGATATTTATTATGCGGAAAAAATGTCTAAATTAAAGATAATTCCTTTAATATTAAAACTTAAGAAAGGTAAACATGAAGGAAAAAGAAGAATTCATAAATTTAGATCTGATAAAGTAGAAATTAATTTTGAAGAAGAAATTATATTTAATGTTGATGGTGAAAAATTATCCGGAAAAGATTTTAAGATAGAAGTTTTAAATAAAGCGCTTACTCTTTATAATGATAAAGAATTTGTGGAAGAAATAATGGATTAAAGAATAAATTTCCACATTTTGTATAATATTTGTGGAAAACAAAGAGTAAATTTAATAAAAAATTTAGTTTAAGCACTAGAGAAATCTAGTGTTTTTTATTTATAAAAAATATTTTAAATAATAATTGAATATGAAATATCTATATGTTATGATTTTTTTAAGCACAAATGCAGGAGGTTATGAAATGGAAATATTTAAGTATTTATCAACTCCATGGGGAAGCTTAGGAGAAAAAGGAATAATAATTAAAGATACAGAAGAAAATAATTTAGTAGTAAAATATGATGATGATAATGAAGATGTATATACTATTGATATTGAAGAAATAAAAGAAATTTTAGCAGAACATATTGATGTTTTAGATATTTCTGAAGTTGAAATGCCACCAGTATTAGATGGTAGTGAAGATACATTTTTCTTTAGAATAGGAAATGAAGAAAATGAAATTCAAATGTGGAATTCATGGTATTGGGAAGAGAATCCAGAAGAAAGTCCAGATGAAGCAAATGAAATTTTAGAAGTATTTAGAGCAATTGCTGATTTGTTAGATGAAGCATACGATATAGAAATTTATTTATAAAATGCATAAAAAGATCCCGCTTTATAGGCGGGATTTTTTGTATTATAAGTCAATTTTCATAGGTGTAAATCTGATTCCATCTATTTCTTTTTCAGGTTCTAAATCTTTAAATCCAAGTTTGTGATAAAAGTCTACTGCATAGCAAGAAGAATTTACTGTTATTTCACGTGAGGATGAAATCTGAGGAAGTTTTGTAACTATATTATATAACTTGCTGGCTAATCCGTTTTTTGTGATAATTTTTGTTTATAAAAAGAAGACAAATGTGATTAGGATTTCTTAATCCTAAAACACCTACAATTTTATCATCTAAGAAAGCACCATAAAGCAAGATTTCATTTGTTTTAAATTTATTTTCTATATTTTTTAAGTCTATAAATTTATAAAAAGAATCGATTCCTTCTTTAGAGTAAAAAGGAGATTCAAATTCATCAAACACTTCTTTAACAAGAACCATTGCATCATGTAGATCTTCTTCATTTAATTTTCTAAATTTAAAATTTTCCATATATTACCTCAGAAAAATTAGTATTGTTTAGTTAAATGTACTATAAAAGTAAATATTAATCAATACTTCAAATTTATTCCGGTTGTCTAAATAAATATTTATGTTATAATGAAAATAGAGTTATAAAATTGGAGGGACTATGGATATAAAATCAATAGTTGATTCATATAGAAAAGATGATAGTAGAGATTTAATAGATAAGATTACAAGAATTATTAAAGCTCAAGTTGGTAAATGGGATTTAGGAATCGATGAGTCATCAAAAGATTTAACTGCAATGCTTCTTTATGAATATTCTACTGCTATAGAAAAAATGACAGATGGTAAAGTAAGTGCTGAATTTGTAATTAGAAAACTAACAAATAATATGGGAACATTTAGATATGGTGATTTTAAAAGAAAAGAAGATGATCATATTACATATGGTGGAATGCCAGTTACATCTGAAGCATATAAACTACATACTAGAGTAGAAAATAAATTTGGAGCACATCAAGTAGATTATAAAGATGAAACAGGAAGACCTAAATTTTCTGTGGTTCTTTTTGATGATAAACAAAAATTTAAAACAAGAGATGGAAGAAAATTTGTATTACATGGAATAGATTTATCTGATTTAGATGGTATTAGACATACAGCTTTTCATGAATGGACTCATATTATGGAAAAATCTTTTGTAAGATCTTCAACTTTAAAAAAAGAAGATGTTATTTTAGAAGATGGAGATTCTATTTATATTAATGCGTGTTTAAGTGCAGATCTTGAAATGTCTGAATATAAGGATTTTATTTTAAATGTAGATAAAATGTTAGAGTCAGGACAAGATATATTATTTGGTGGAATTTCTACAATAGAGATAAATGAGAAAAAAAGTCCATATAGAAGAATAATGCATAATCAAATTAGTGAAGGTGCAACAGAATATATCGCACTTGAAGTAATGAAAGTGCTAGGATTTGAAGTTAAAGATAAATCAAGATATGAAGATAGAAGACAAATTGTAAATCAAATATTTTCATCTATAGGAAAGAAACAAGCTATAGCAGATTATCTAACAAGTTCAAATAAATTGATATCGATGTTAGAAGCTAGAAGATTTAATGGAAAACCACTTTTACAAGCATCTGATAATATGGTAACAAAATTAGGGAAAACAGACGTGTTTTTTAAAGATGAGTTTAAAAAATGCGAAAAAGATTATAGAGAGTTTGATAAAATAAAAGATGAAATTCAAATTTTTTGGAGTGAATCAAGAAGACCAGAAGAAGCGGATGTTGAAACTGTATTTAGTCATACAAAATCTATTATTCCTTTTTCGTCAGAAGTTAGTGAAGATTTAGCAAAAAGACACATAGGTTTAGCTTTATCATTCGATTCTGATATGAAAGATTTTAAAGCAAATCTTGATAGAGAGTTTCCAATTATAATTAGGGAAAATGAAGAAGATAAAGTAATAAAAGAATCTTAATAATATTTATAAAATGAAGAAAGCAGCTGCGGGGCAGCTGCTTTTTTCACGCTTAAGATTAGGAAATCTCCTTATACAAAAGCTCGCTAGTTTCGAATTTCATTGATGACTCCATCCAGGCCTCGTAAGGCTCTTCGTGTGGGAGCTGATTAACGCGCTCTGAGTAGTACAGAGTTTTCGAATCAGTGTATCTCACAATGACGGTTACGAATGAGAGCCGAGTTGTGTTGAACAACAAGATTACGGCTCCGGTATTGAAATCCTCAGGAGAAGCATCAGCCAAAGGCTTGAAACCAATCTCTTTGAGGTAAGTCGGTAAGTAACTGACGGCGGGTTGAAAACCAATGAAAGGAACTGCTGTTTTCAACATGTGGAGTACCTCCTTTTTAGTGCTACCTTTAATTATAGCATAAAAAAGGCTATAGGTCAATTGTTTCAAGGTATAGCCGGGCGTTTTGAATATAAATGAAAAAAGATAGTAAATCCCAAGACTATCGCTCTTATAGTCTTTCGTCATTACTATCTTCTAGAAATATGAAGAAATTTATATTATTCGCCAAATACAGCGATATAATCCTTTTTGAATTTTTCAATTCCAGCATCTGTTAAAGGATGTTTTAAACATTGCTCAATAACTTTGTAAGGAACTGTTGCTATATCTGCACCTGCTTTAGCACAATCGATAATGTGGATTGGATTTCTAACGCTTGCACAAATAATTTCGCAATCTATATTTTGCATTGCAAATATTTCAGAGATTGATCTTATTAAATCGATTCCTGGAGTTGCGATGTCGTCTAATCTTCCTAAGAATGGAGATACATATGTTGCTCCAGCTTTTGCAGCAAATAATGCCTGAGTTGCATTAAATATTAAAGTAACATTTGTTTTAATTCCTTCTTTTGATAAAACATTAACTGCTTTTAATCCTTCCATTGTCATAGGAATTTTTACTACCATGTTTGGGTGGATAGCAGCGATTTCTCTTGCTTCTTTAATCATATCTTCAGCGCTTACTGTAGTAGCTTTTACTTCACCACTAATAGCTCCGTCTACTATTGAAGTGATTTCTTTGATAACTTCTTTAAAATCTCTTCCTTCTTTTGCGATTAATGATGGGTTTGTAGTAACACCACAAATAATACCCATATCATTTGCTTTTCTAATTTCATCTACATTAGCTGTATCAATAAAAAATTTCATTTAATGTACCTCCTAAAAAAGAATGTTTATTTTTGTATTGTTAAGATAATATATTTAAAAAGCAAAAATTCTATGAACGAAT
>JAZLBY010000047.1:0-26872 GCA_045613965.1 Candidatus Scatovivens sp. | reverse complement strand
GTTGCAAAAGTTACTAATCCAAGTCATAAAAAGGTATTTAGATTCTACTCTAAAGAAGATGGTAAAGCTTTAGCTGATCTTATCACTTTAGCAAATGAAGAAGTTTTAGAAGGTGAATACACAATATTTGATCCTGCTAACACATGGAAAAGAAAAATACTTAAAGACTACTATGTTAAACCACTTCAAGAAAAGATATTTGAAAATGGTAACTTAGTATATACTTCTCCATCGTTAAAAGAGATAGCAGAATATTCTAAACGCGATTTAGATACTTTCTGGGATGAGATTAAACGTATGAACAACCCACACAAATATTTTGTTGACTTATCTCAAAACTTATGGGATTTAAAACATCATTTATTAAACAATCGTGGTAATAATTAATAAGGATAAAATAAAAAAAGAATGAAGAGGATTTAATTTTCCCCTTCATTTTTCTTTTATGATAAATAGTTTACTCTATCAAATGTATATTTAGGAACTAAACTTCTTTTATGTTTAGATACTCTATTTTTTCTTTCAATAATTGGCATTGCTTCTTCAGCAGTTTTGCCTGTTTCTATATACTCTTCTATTTGGTCGTATGTTACTCCCATTTTCTCTTCGTCTGTTTTTGATCCAAGTCCATCACTTGGCGCTTTATTTATTATTCTATCAGGTACACCTAAATATTTACCTATTGCTAATACTTCTCTCACTGTAAAATTACCTATAGGATTAAAATCTGATGCATTATCTCCCCATTTTGTTGTATAACCTACCATTTGTTCGCATAGATTTCCCGTTCCTATTACTAAATAATTCATAGTTTGCGCAACGCTATATAGTGTTGTCATTCTGAATCTTGGTTTAGAATTTACTTTAGCTTCATTTACTAATTCTTTATCGATTCCTTTTAGAGAATTATTTATTGTTCTTTCGAATGTGTTATAACTATCAGATAAGTCTATTTCTAGAAGAGGTACATTAAAAGTCATACTAACAAGTTTTGCATCTTCTAAATCCTCTTTAATTGAATTACATGGCATTGCAATTGTAAGAACTTTATCTTTACCAAGAGCACGTGTAGCCATTGCTATAACCGTAGCAGAATCTTTTCCTCCGCTATTACCTACAACAACACCTTCAGCACCTGAAGATTCAACAAATTCTTTAATCCAATTAATAGCCTTTTCAGCCTCTATTATTAATCTTGAATATTCTAGCATATAAACACTCCATTCTATATTCTATTAATCTTTATTTATTCCATTATAAAGTTCTTGTGGAATCACTACATCCGTTTCTTCTTTTAAAAATATAAAATTCGATGGTGTAGAAAGAACTCTCATCTTTAATTCTTTATCATAATATGTGTGATTATATGAAATATTATATTCTTGTCCTGTAACAAAATCCTCTTTATTTTGTTCTGTTAATGGTACTCTAAAAGTTGTACTTGGAATATCTCCTTCAGTTACAAATATTACATTTTCATCATCACTAACCCCAAGAACGATAAAATCATAACTGTAATTTGCCTCAGGAATAACTTTACTTTCTTGTTCTTTTTCTTGTAATACTAACACAACTGCTACAACAGCAAAGAAAAAGATACAAAGCATATAAATCATACCAGTAGCAAATATTGTCATTATTTTATTTGTTTTCTCCATCATTAGTTCCCCTTTAATTATAAATACTTTAAATTAGTATAAATTATTTTCGTTAATATAATGATATACTTCATCTGGAGTTAAATATCTTATACTCTTTCCTCTTTTTAGTTTTTCTCTTGCAAATGTTGAGCTAATATTACTTCTAATATTTTCTTTAAGTTTAATAAAGCAATCTTTGTTTTGTCTTAAAAATTCATCAGATTCAATTATCTCATCCATATTGTCTTCATCGCGTTCTAAAACTAATATTTTAAATTTTTTAACAAGATCTTCTACTAATGTCCAAGTTTTAAGTTCTCTTAGATTATCAGTGCCTATTGTAAAGCATATTGTTTTACCTGGATATTTTTGAGCTAATATTTCTAATGTTTCTAATGTATAAAGTTGTCTGTCTTGTATTAATTCTATATCTGATACTTCAAAATCAGGATTCTTATCACATACAAGTTTAAGCATATTATATCTATGCTCATTACTTATTAATCCTGGTTTTTCATAACTTGTACTTACAGGTACATATACAACTTTATCTACATTCTCATATTCATTTACAATTTGTTGACCTAGTGAAAAATGAGAGTTTAAAGGTGGATTAAAAGATCCACCAAAAACTGCTATTACATTTTTTATATTTTCCATACTATTACTCCGCTACTTTTTCTTTCTTAAATAATTTGCCTTTTATTTTCTCTATAAATCTAAATACATAATCATCTTTTAATATAATTAGTGTTACAAAATATGTTAATGCACCAATTACCATTTGAATTATTATAGAAACTACGTTAATAAAGTATTCCTTATTCATACTAATTGCTTTTGCTAAAGTTTCTTGTAAATCAATAGCTACATTCATATTTAATACAAATCTTATACCAAAACAAACTACAAACATCATTATTCCAGCAAAGAAATATTTCCATGCTAAGCCACATAACTCTTTAAAAGATACTTCGCCTTTTATATATTGATATTGAATAACAACTACTATAAGTTCTGATAAAACTGTTGCAATTGATGCTCCTATTGATTGATATTTTTGAATTAATATATAGTTTAATACAAAATTAAATGCAAGTCCTATCGCAACTGATATTGTATATTCTTTTTGTTTTTTTGTAGGAAGTAAATATTGTGTTCCTAATACATTAGCAAGACCCATTAATAAAAGTATTGGACTAATTATATTAATTAAAGTAATAACTTTATCATATCCTGCTCCGAAAAATACAGGTACAAATGCATTTGAAATACTTGTTATTCCAAACATTATAGGAAATGCCAAGAAAAATACAAATCTAAAAGACATTTTTAAATAGCTTTGAATTTGTTTTTTATCTCCACTAGCAAATGTACTTGCCATTCTAGGCACCATTACAACACCTAAACTTGTTACTACTGTTAATAATAATCTTATAACTTTTTGACCTTGTTCATAGTATCCAGTTTCAGCTTTATCTGCAACTAAATTACCTATCATTGTAGTATCTAATATTTTATAAATTTGGTTTGCGATTTGTGGTATAAATAAAAGTACTATTGGCCAAATATGTCTAAATGTATTTACGTTTTTAACTTTTATACCTTTTAGATATTTAGGTAAATATATCCATAAAGATAAGTTTCCTAAAAGATCTCCAATTGAATAGATTAAAGTAAATAAAGCTAAATCTTCTTTATTTTTTACAAATAAGAATACAGCTGTTACACTACATATTCTTACTAAAACATTTCTTGTTACAGTTCTTTTGAATTCTTCCATTCCTTGGAAAAACCAACTAATATCAAATGCAGCAGCTATTAATTCTAGTAATAGTATCTGATAGTATATTTGATATTGAGCACCTTTAATAAAAAAGAAATAATAGACTATACTTGATAAGAATATTGTAACAAATCTAAAAAGTACGATTTCAATAAATACTTTCTTTCTCTCTTCTTTATTTTCTTGTGCATATGCAATTTCTCTTTGGCCATACATTGCTACACCCAAAGATCCGAATAAAATAAAATATGTTACTATTGCATAAGTGTAACTATAAATACCTATTCCTTCTGCACCAAGAACTCTTGATAAATATGGTGTTGTTACTAATGGTAATATTAGTATAAGTACTTGATAAACCATGTTATATATATAATTTCTTGTTATACTCTTTTTAGCCATTTATTTTCCTTTCTTCTGACTTAATCCATTTGTTAAGTTGTCTTCTGTTTTTAAACACTATAACTTTAGATTTATCTATTCCATCTAAGTTATTCACTATATTTTTTCTTTTATCCTTATTATATCTTAGGACATATGTAAAGAATTCTTTATCCATCTTTTCTTTACATCCTGGAATTTCTGGTTTCTCTTTTCCTTTATTCTTTAGAAATCTTGTCATTACACCTTTAATTTGTGCAAATGATGAATAATCTAACCAGATTATCAGATCCGCAGCTTCGAATCTTGGTTTTAATGTTGCTTTATATGTTCCGTCAATTATCCATTTGTCTTTACTAACAACATCAAGAATCATTCTGTCTCTTTCATCTTTATCTCTTTGTACCCAATTCTCCATATGATGAATACCATCGATATGAGTTGCTTCAATATTATAAAGTTTTGACAAGATGTTTGAAAGAGTTGTTTTGCCTGTCCCTGGAGCACCTACTATTGCAATTTTGTTATACATAAGTTTAGTTCTCCTTTTTATATAAATTTTACCTATATATATTATCACTATAACGTATTTCGTGCAAGTTTATTAATTTAAATCAACAGAAAAAGAAAACTATTATTTTAAAAAAAGAGACGCTAAAATATAAGCGCCTCAGTTATGTTTATTTTTTCTTTTTATTCTTTTTTCTATTCATTCTAGAAAGTTTTATAGCCTTTTTTAGTTCTTTTTTCTTTTCTGCCTTTTCTTTCTTAAGTTCTTTTCTATAAGCTTTCTTTTCTTTTTTATCCATTGATTCTTCAGCTTCAATTTGTGCTAACTTTTCTTTTACTTCTTTCTTCCAGAAAAGTCTCATTTTCTTTTCTTCTTTTTGATCAAACCATTTTCTCATTGCATAAGAAATAATATAAATTAGAATCAATGTTAAAATAATATAAATTATTAAATATGTAAGATCAATAGTTCTTTCAATTGATTCGAAATCTTCTTTTGATACATATTCATGTAAAATATTATACTCTGTTATATGTGGTGTTTCTCTTGAACGTGTAGCCGGTATATTATCTAATGTAACAAAAGTATAAGAACCATATTCATCTATTAAGAATTTAATTCCGTCTGTATCTCTATTAACTAAATAATCCTTCATAATAATTTTAAATGTATCATTATCAGCTAAATTTAATTTTATTTTTAAATATCTTTGACCATCAAATTCTTCAAATTCATACTCTTCACTTGATCCAAAACAAAAACAATAATGTCTTAATTCTATTTCATGTGCTCCACAAGTAAATCCAAGTTCTAGAAAATATTTAACATATCCTTCATAGTCTTTTTTATTTGAAAATTCTCTTATCTTTTCAGCTTTTACTCTTTCTACTTCATATGAATTGTTAATATTATTACTAACAAACCTATCCATATTATATTGAAGTATACTCTCAGGAATTAAAGCATAAACCGTACAACCTCTAGTTAAGTTCTCTATTTTTAAATTAATATCTTTTTCAGGCACATCGATTGCATGTACAGGCATTATTAAAACATTTAATAAACATACAAGCATCATCAATATTGTTAAAAGTTTTTTCTTTAACATTTTTTAACCTCTTTCGTATACAAATATACAATAAGTATATCATTAATAATAAAATTATATCAATATTTTAGACAAAAAAATAATCTCAAAAATATATTCTGAGATTACTTTCATTTATTATTTATTTAAAAACTTAATTGCTTCATTTATGATAGCTTTTTTAGCATCTTCAAAAGACATATTTAATGTAGCACCAGCAGCTTTGATATGACCTCCGCCACCAAACATTAAACAAACTTCTGAAACATTTACATAGTCATTTGATCTTAAAGAAGCTTTATATCCTGTAGTTTTCTCATATAAGAATATTGATACTTCTACACCTTCAATACTTCTTCCTATTTCAACTATACCATCGTGTTCACCAGCTTTAACATTTAATTCAGCGTCATCTGCTTTAATCATATATGTAAAAGCTATTTTTCCGTTTTCAAAGAATTCCATTCTATTGATTGCTAATTTTTGTGCTTCAAATTTTGATCTAGACATTGTAAGCATAGCTTCTCTATAAATGTTTGATACATTTAATCCTTTTTCTAATGCCCATGAAGCAAACTCAAAACTTTCAACAGTAATGTTTGAATTTCTAAATCCATTAGTATCTGTAATAATACCAGTTAAAATACAAGTAGCGATATCTTTAGTGATTTCAACTCCTAAATATTCTAAACTCGATACTAAAATTTGTGAAGTAGCTGGAGCAACGTGATCAACAACATTGTAATCTCCAAACATCTCATTTTTATTATGATGATCTATTTCTACTTTAACTTTTGCATTTTCAAAATATGGTACGTTTTCAGTTCTTAATCTTTTAATGTTAGGACAATCTAATGCAATTGCCATATCATATACTTCGATTTCAGATTCTGTTTTAATAAATTCTCTTCCAGGTAAATAATTAAAGTTTGCTGGAAATTCATCCGGTAATAAATAAACCGGATTTTTTCCCATATTTTTAAGTGCTATACACATTGCTAAGGCGCTACCTATAGCATCTCCATCTGGAGCTTCGTGCGCCATAACAACGATATTTTCTGAATTTTTTATTTCAACTAATATATCATCTAATGTCATAAATTATTACTCTCCTTTTTTTAAATCTTTTGTAATTTTGTTCAAGATTTCATCGATTCTTGTTCCATATTCTAAAGATTCATCAAATTCGAAAACAAGTTCAGGTGTATATCTTAGATTAATTCTTTTAGCAATTGCACTTCTTATATATCCACTTGATTGTTTTAGGACTGATAAGTTCTCTTTTTTGCTCTTTTCATTAATCATTGTAACAAATACTTTTGCATATCTTAGGTCTGGAGTAGTTTTAACTTTACTAACACTGATTAATCCTGTTAAATGAGGATTTTTTAATTCTGTAGAAATTATCGCACTAATTTCTCTTCTTAATTCCTCATCAATTTTATTCATTCTATTTCCACTAGCCATAAAATATTCCTTTCTATTTAACTTGTTCCATAACGTAAACTTCTAATTGATCTCCTTCTTTAATATCATTAAATCCATCAATTTGAAGACCGCATTCATATCCTTTATCAACTTCTTTAACGTCATCTTTAAATCTTTTTAAAGAAACTAGTTTACCTTCATGGATAACAATGTTATCTCTGATTACTCTTATTCCTGCATTTCTAGCAACTTTACCAGTTAATACATAAGAACCTGCGATTGTACCAACATTAGAAACTTTAAATGTTTGTCTAATTTCAGCTGTACCAATAACAACTTCTTTAAATACTGGATCAAGCATACCTTTCATAGCAGCTTCAACATCATTAATAGCATCATAGATGATTGAGTATTGTTTAATTTGAACTCCATCTTTTTCAGCTATAGTTTTAGCAACAACTTCTGGTCTAACATTAAATGCAATAATGATAGCTCCTGATACTTTTGCAAGTGTAACATCTGATTCTGTAACACCACCAACATTTGAGTGAATAACTTTTACTCTTACTTCTTTGTTTGAAACTTTTTCTAATGATTGTTTTAAAGCTTCTACAGAACCTTGAACGTCTGCTTTTACGATTAAGTTTAATTGTTTTAAGTTTTCAGTTTCAATTTTACTAAATAAATCGTCAAGAGTAACAACTGTATTTGCACCGATTTCTTTTTGGTGTTTTTCATATTTTCTTTTCTCGATTAAGTGTTTAGCTGTTCTTTCATCTTTTACTTCATAGAAAATATCTCCTGATTCTGGAACAGATGTTAAACCTGTAATCTCAACTGGCATAGATGGTCCAGCTGTTTTAACCTTCTTACCTTTATCGTTTTGCATTGTTCTGATTCTACCAATTGAAGAACCAACGATAATTGTATCTCCTGTATCAAGTCTTCCTCTTTGTACAAGCATTGTAGCAACAGGTCCTCTGTTTTTATCAAGTCTTGCTTCGATAACTGTTCCTTTTGCTTGTTTTGTTGGGTTAGCTTTTAACTCTAAAACATCAGCTTGTAATAATACCATTTCTAATAAGTTATCAATACCTTCTCTTTTCTTAGCTGAGATTGGAACATAAATTGTATCTCCACCCCAAGCTTCAGGTACTAATTCATATTTCATTAATTCTTGTTGTACTCTATCAAAGTTTGCATCTGGTAAGTCCATTTTATTAACTGCAACTATAATTGGAATGTTAGCAGCTTTAGCGTGATTAATAGCTTCTACTGTTTGAGGCATTACACCGTCATTAGCAGCAACAACTAGAATTGCGATATCAGTGATCATAGCTCCTCTAGCACGCATTGAAGTAAATGCTTCGTGTCCTGGAGTATCTAAGAATGTAATATCTCTATCATTAATTTTAACTTGGTAAGCACCAATATGTTGTGTAATACCACCTGACTCACCTTCAATAACATTTGTACTTCTAATAGCATCTAGAAGTGATGTTTTACCGTGGTCAACGTGTCCCATTACAACGATAACTGGTGGTCTTTCTTTTAAATCTTCTGGTCTATCTTCTGTTTCGTCAATTAATATATCTTCATCTGTTACAACATTTTTCTTAGTAGCTGTAATTCCATATTCTTCAGCGATTAAGAATGCTGTATCAAAATCAACTTCAGCGTTAACTGTAGCCATAATTCCTAAACTAATTAATTTTTTAATTACATCACTACTTGTAATTTTCATTTCAGCAGCTAAATCTTTAACTGTAATTGTTTCAGGAATTTCAATTTCAGTTAATTTGAATATTTTTTGTTTTGTTCTATTTTCTTGTTTTAAGTTTTTCTTTTTAGCTCTTTTTCCTCTTTCAGTACTTAGATCATAGTAATCTAACATTTCTCCTTCTTCAAACATGTTAGATAATTTATTTTGTTTCTTTAAGTTATTTAATTTGTCAGAGTCAAAATCATTATTTCCTTTACGATTAACTTTTTTAGCTCTTTGTTCGTCTTGTTGTCTATTTAATTTAGCTTTATCTTTTGCTTTATTTCCGTAATCTCTAACATTTTCTTTTTCAGCAGGAAGTTCAACATCCATAATTGTTTTAATTTTTTTGTCGATTCCTCTATCATCTAATTTTCTAGGACCATTATTTCTACCATTTGAATTGTCTTTTTTAAATCCGTCTCTTTGACCTTCAAATTTATTAAATCCTTTTTTGTCGCCGTAATTATTATTTCTATTTTGAGAGAAATTATTTTTATTATCTTTAAAATTATTTGGTCTTGATTGACCTTGAGTTTCTTTTCTATCAAATCTTGGTTTTGATTCAACTTCTTCTTTTTTTGCATTAGAAACAGAAGCCTCTGGAACTACTTTCTCAGGTGCTTTTTCTTCTACTTTTGGAGCAACTACTTCTTCTTTTACAACTGGTTTTTCAGCTGGTTTTGGTTCTTCTTTCTTTTTACCAATTCCTAATAACTCACTAACTGTTAGTGGTTTTGTAGGTTTATCTCTATAAACGATGTTATAGTCTTTATTTCTTTTATTTTCAATAAAACCAACATCTTTCTTTCTAGCTTGCTCTTTTTTTCTTCTCTCTTCTTCTTTTCTTTCTTCTTCATCATTAATAATAACGGCTCTTCTAATGATTACTGGTTCTTCATTTCTCTCTTTTTTATTTTCCATAGATTTTGTTTTTGAAACTCCTTTAATTAATTTTTCTATCTTCTTTACTTCGTCTTCTGTAATTGAACTCAAATGGCTCTTTGCATCTATTCCTGCATCTTTTGCAACATCTAAAACTTTTTTTGTTTCTACACCTAGTTTTTTTGCCAGTTCATGAATTTTAATTTTCTCCAAATTCAACACCTCCATGAATTTCTTTCTTTATAGCATCAGCTAAGTTTATATCGCAAATTCCTATAATAGCTCTATTTCTTTTTCCAATCGCTTTACTATTATCAAATATATTTCCGTAAATAATCATTTCTACATTTTCTTTATCACAGAAATATTTAATGTTCTTTATAGTTTTCTCAGATGAGTCTGTAGCAACTATAACAAGATTCACTTTTTTCTTAGTTATTCCCTCTAAAACTACATCAGTTCCTGAAAGAACTTTTCCAGCTTTAGCACAAATACCTAGTAAACCGTTTACCTTATTTACCAATTATTACACCTCTTAAACTTTCATATATTTCTGAGTTTATCTCTTGTTCGAAAACTCTTTCTAATCTTTTTGATTTTATAATCTTATCTAAACATGCTTCACTTTTACAAATGTATGCGCCTCTACCACTTTTCTTACCAGTTAAATCTACATCAATAATTCCATCTTTTGATTTAACAATTCTTAAAAGTTCATTTTTTTCTTTTTGCTCATTACATGCCATACATGTTCTAGCTGGTTTTTTCTTATTTACCATCAAAATCACTTCCTAAATATTATTCTTCTTCGTTTGCAACTTCTTCTGTTTCAACGTCAGCTTCAACTTCATTTTCTTCTTCAGCCATTTGTGCTAAAAGAATTTCTCTAATTTGAGATTCTGATTTAATATCTATTTTCCAGTTTGTTAATCTAGCAGCTAATCTAGCGTTTTGTCCTGATTTACCAATTGCTAATGATAATTGATCATCTGGAACGATAACTTGTGCAAATTTTTCTTCTTCTTTAACATCAACAGCCATAACTTGTGCTGGTAATAAAGCAGCTGCAATATAAATAGCTGGATCTGCGTTCCATTCAATAACGTCGATTTTTTCTCCGTTTAATTCATTGATTATGTTTTGAATTCTAACACCTTTTTGTCCAACGCAAGAACCTACTGGATCGATATTCTCATCTTTAGAATATACAGCAACTTTACTTCTTGAACCTGGATCTCTTGAAACTGATTTAATTTCAATTAATCCTTCGTATATTTCTGGTATTTCAAATTCAAATAATTTTCTTACGAAATCTGGATGACTTCTTGAAACTATAACTTGTGGTGTTCCTTTTAATCCTTTTTCAACTTCTAAAACATATCCTCTAATTTTATCATTTACTCTATATGTTTCTGTTGGAACTTGTTCTTTTAAAGGCATAACACCTTCTAATTTTCCTAAATCCATAACTACGATTTTTCCATCAGCTTTTTGGATTAATCCTGAAACAATTTCACCTTTTTTGTCGTTGAATTCATTAAAGATCATATCTTTTTCAACTTCTCTAATTTTTTGAACAACTACTTGTTTAGCTTTTTGAGCAGCTATTCTTCCGAAATCTTTTGGTTTAATTTCGATGTTTACAACATCTCCAACGTTATAAGCTTTATCAATTTTTTGAGCGTCTTCTAATGTAATTTCAAGTTCTGGTATAGCAAGTTCTGGTACAACTTCTCTTACAGAATAAACATGCATTTCTCCTGTAATTTTATCAATTATAACTTTAACATTATCGTTTCCTTCTTCTACGTCAAAGTTTTGTTTGTAAGCTTTTACTAAAGCTTCTTCAAGCGCTGCAACAAGATAATCTTTGCTAATTCCTCTTTCTTTTTCAAGTTCGTCCATAACTTTGATTAATTCTTTTACATCAACGTTTTTCATTTTTTTATATTCCTCCTACCAATTGAATATAGTCTTTACTAAAGCTATATCTTTTAAATTTATTTTTATAGTCTCGTCATCGACTTTTATTGTAAGCTCTTCGTTATTGTATTCTTCTAAGATACCAATTAATTCTTTTAGTTTATTTATTGGTTTAAATAGTTTAACACTAATTTCTTTACCAATTTGACTTAAGAAATGTTTATCTTTTCTTAAAACTCTTTCTAAACCTGGTGATGATACTTCTAAGAAATATTGATCTTTAATATAATCTGCTTCATCAAGCATATCGTTAATTGCATTATTTACTGTTTCGCAGTCATTAATATCAATTCCTTCAGGTTTATCAATTATAATTCTTAAGTAATAATCTTTTCCTTCTTTTTCGTATCTTACATCGTATAAGTCATATCCTAAATCAACTATTGTTTTTTCTAATAGTTGTTCTACTTTAGTTTCAATATTTGAAGCCAAATTAACACCTCCCAGACATTAGTAAAGAGTGGGATTGGTTCCCACTCTTCTGACTCATTTATTACGTTATTACTATTATACATGTTTTCCTTAGTAATTGCAAGCTTTTTTTGTATTTTTTACAGTATTTTTTATCCATTTTTAGAAAATGCAAAAGCGGGCTTGAGAAATTCTCCTCAAACCCGCAAAAAATGGTATAGTACTTTGAAAAAAGGTTAGGTTTATTCAACCACAATATATTCAAAAAAATTTGTCATGATTTACAGCCACTAGTTCTCACAAATTTCTTTTAGAACCTTGCTTGATAATTCATAATTATGATCTGACGTAAAACCATATACGGATACATATTCTTCGTCATATCTCCAAAGATAATCGGACTTATCGATAACTTCGTCATAATACTCCCTATTATCTTCTTCATCATAACAAATTTGCTCTGTCATTCGTTTAGAAATATATTCAGAAGCATTGGAATAAATCTCTGACAAAGTGTAACCTTCATCTTTAATTCTATTCACTGCTTTTTTCATTTCATTATAATCACCTTTTAACCTCAAAAGGTTTTCACCAATAGCATTCCATAAGTATTTTGCAGCAATTTCATTTTCCTTTGAAAGAGCAAGCACATCTTCTATAGATTGCATCACATACTTCTTTAAAATAATATTCTGGAAATGTTTTGGCAATTCTTCCAAACAAGGAAGTAATTTTTTCCAATTATTTGCTACATCATCTTCAAGATCGATCATGTCATACATTTCCCAGAAATAAGTTGTAGTATCCACTAAGGATAAAGCTTCTACAAATTCTCCACGTTTCATTAACTCAAGCACAATATGATATAAAACAGACGCTCGAAAATCCGATCCAAATATTGGATATAAATAAGGACTAACAGCATCAAATTTATAATCATCTTTATGTTCAACTACTGCTAAGTTAACAAAAAAATCCATCAATTGCTCATAAGGATATTTAGACATCGCTTCATAGAATCTATCTTCGAATATATCCTCACGATCCAGTTGATCTAATTCTGGATTCTTTGCTTTAAAGTATTTGTTGGTTTCCCATTCTTTCTCATATTTGAACAAGGTTTCAAACCACTTGGAATATGGTTCTGATAAACAATTCTTAATCATTTTCCGCTTATAATAAGGAGTCTTTCTCTCCAAAATAAATTTTAGCGTTTCATATAGATCTAAATCACGATCTTCTGCATTATATGCATACTCAAGAACTGTCTCAAATTTCTCTGTTTCAACCATCTGCTCAAGTTTTGTTAAAAAATTAGATTTGCTATTCATGTTTTTCTCCTATTTTAAAAGGCAAAACAACAGTTACATGTCAAAGTACTATACCAAAAGCACAATATAAGCCGTTTGCTAAGTATTAGTCAAAACGTATTTGCTTATACTACCCACTCAAGAAAATAGGTATTAAAAAAAATGTGCTATACTTCATTATAGCACATTTTCAAAATTTTATCAAATTTTACCATTTTAATACAGGAAAACCATTATTTTTATTATCAGTATCTTCGCCAAATAATTCTGATACAAACGAATTCTTTAATTCATCTCCTGTTTTAGCAATAGACTTATCAGCAGATTCACAATCAAGAGATATATCCAAATAATAAGAATTTAATATTTTACCATAATTTATTCCTGTTATTCCTTCTGCTGTTTCTTTAAACAAAATTCTACCAATATTATAAGAATTATTAATAAAACTTTCAGAACTGTTTTGACCACAAATTCCACCTATTTTAATTCCTGTAGCATTACTTGCATCTATTTTTCCTTTATTATAAACATTAGATATATTAGAATTATTTATTCCTACTATACCTCCAATGTTATCTTCTTTTCCAATAATCTTTGACTCATTGTATGAATTATTAACATCTCCCATATCATAATTAAGTCCAACTAAACCAGCTATGTTTTTATCACCTTCTATAGTCGCCATTTTACTAGAATAAGATTTTTCTATTTGAGCTTGAGAATAACCAACGATACCGCCGACATTTTCTTTTCCAGAAACATTTCCATTATTAACTATACTATTAAAAGTTGTTCCATAAAATGCAATTCCAGTTATACCGCCAACATGTTTATTTCCTTTTACATTAGCATTGTTTTCTATAGTATCTATAGTTACATTGTTATTTGTGTACCCTACAACGCCTCCTACATATTCTCTTGCAGTAATCATACTTCCATTTCCTTCAACAGAACATGTACCTATATTAGAACCAGTCATAGATGTTCCTACTATTCCACCTACTTTTGAATTTCCTTCAACCTCTACATCTATTACTTTACAATTAAATATTGTTCCAGTGTTGTATCCAGCAATAGCACCAACTGAAGAATCACCTTTTACATAGCTTTTCTTAATAATAAGATTTTCTATGTTTCCAGCTTGATATCCAAATAAACCTTGATAAGATTTATCAGATTCTACTTTCATTCCTCTTATACTTTTATTATTACCATTAAATACACCAGCAAATCTTTTTAAATTTTCTTGTATAACATCAACCGATTCATCTATAACAATTGAATCATCAATTACTTTATTTTTATTTTCATCTTGATCTGGAAGTTCGTCTAAGAATCCAACAATTGAATTCCAGTTTGGACCTTCCCATCCATTTTCTGTTTTTCTAGCCCCTAAATCTAAAGGTTCTTTAAGAGTTATCCTTGTACCAGAAAAATTCATTTTTCCAGATATTACTTGATCAGCAACCCATTTAAGTTCTGATGCTAAAATAATATCAATACTTCCATCATCATTAATTTTTGGTTCTTGAACAGTTTTTCCATCCCAGATAGCAATTCTACCTTCTAAAATTTCTCCGTCACTATATGCTGTATATTCTTTTTCGTCTTTACTTACATAACAAGTATCTGGTTTAACTTTTTCAATAATTGAGCCACCAAATTCATTTACAACTTCTTCAACAGTTTTTTCTTCTATTTCTTCTTCAACATAATCTTCTTCAATATAATAAATTTGATTTGATGGTACCTTACTAACTTCATTATTTTTATCATCATTATTTATAGATACAATCCAAACAATCATAGCTGTAAAGAAAACTAAAAATATAGCTATTGTCACTTTAATTATATTTAATTTTCTTCTAGCTTCTTCACGTCTTGCCGATCTTTTTCCCACTTTTAAATCACTCCTTTATTAAAAGTTAATTACATTGTATATTTATTACCAAAAAATGTAAATAAATTTATAAAAAGAATATAAAAAAACAAAGGAAACGGTCTCAGAACTTGTCTGTACACCATTTCCTCTCTTCTTTTTAAGTACCTTTACATTAGAAACATCACCTTAATCTTTTCAATCAAACGACGACGCTTAAAATATTTGTATAATGCTCGCAGCGTCTTAGTGTAATCTTTCCAGTCCCTCATGCACGCTTCTAAATTATACAATTGTAAACATTTTCTACTTTCCCGAGGAACTAGCATTCTAGCCCCTTTGGGTCTTTCTTCGAAATTTAATTTACAACCTTTCTTAGTTAAAAGCATGCATACAAACGGATTTTTATTATTCTTTTCCAGTTTAAAAGCAACCGGATCACCATGTCGTTTAATTCTTAAAACATAATGATAAAACTGGTCTGAAAACTCCTTATAGTAGTCATAGTCAAACATGTCAATTTTTACTATAGAGATATACCCTTTTTCTTTAATAACACGTTTTAATCCACTATATGATAAATCTTCAAAGTCGCTTGGACTAAAGTGACATGGTGCGTTCAAACAGCACCGACCGCCACAATGAGTACAAATCTCCTTATTGACCAATTTCTCTTCTGCAATAGAAGGTACTTCCTCTTGGGGATACTCTTCTGGAGGTTTTACGGTTTCCCGTTTTAAGTTAAGCATTTCGCTCACTTCCTTTCCAAAAATTCCAACTTTCATCATAGAAAATCTATAACTCAAGTATTCCAAAAGAATACAATTCTAAAAATTGCTAGGCGTATTATATCACGTTTTTCTAATCTTTGCAATTATGTAAACATTTTTATCTTCACTTTTACTAGAAACTCTTGAATTTATCGTATTTTTAAGGTATTATATTATGTAGAGATTTGAATTTGAAAGGAATACTTATGAGAAAAGTTGAATTATTATCTCCTGTTGGAGATTTTGAATGTTTAAAAGCAGCTGTACAAAATGGTGCAAATAGTGTTTATCTTGGAGCATCATCTTTTAGTGCTAGAGCAAAAGCTACTAACTTCGGAAACGAAGAATTATTAAATGCAATTAAATATGCAAAATTAAGAAACGTATGTGTACATTTAGCTTTAAACACATTAATTAAAAACAATGAATTTGAAAATGCTGTTAACCTAGCAATCGATGCGTATAATATGGGTGTTGACGCTATTATTGTTCAAGATTTGGGTCTTGCTACATATCTTTTAAAAAACTATCCAGAAATACCACTACATGCTAGTACTCAAATGACAGTTCATAATTTAGACGGAGTTAAACAACTTGAAAATCTTGGATTTACAAGAGTAGTTTTATCTAGAGAATTAACTTTAGATGAAATTAAATACATTAGAGAAAATACTAATGTTGAGCTTGAAGTATTTATCCATGGTGCTTTATGTATTTCTTATTCTGGACAATGTTTGCTTTCTAGTGCAATCGGTGGACGTTCTGGAAATAGAGGTTTATGTGCTCAACCATGTAGACTTCCTTATGAAGTTATTGAAGAAAACGAATCTAAAAAAACAACTTTAGATAAAGGTTATGTTTTAAGTCCACGTGATAATTGTGCTATAGAACTTTTACCAGAACTTATCAAACTTGGAATAGATTCTTTTAAAATTGAAGGTCGTATGAAAACGCCTTATTACGTTGGTGTTGTTACAAGAACATACAGAAAATATATTGATTTAGTACTAAACAATATTAACCTTGATAATGAATCTCTAAGGAATTTAATTAAAGATAACTTAAATAAAATTAATCCCGAAACAGGTTTAACAGACCGTGAAGAACTTACTCAAGTATTTAATCGTGGTGGTTTTTCAACTGGACATTTTAAACCAAATAGAAATTTAATTTTTAAAGATAAACCAAATAATATGGGATTTTATATTGGTACTATCTCTCATATTAATGAAAACAAAGGACATTTAACATTAATGCTTGAAGATACATTATCTGTTGGTGATAAAATATCTATCAATAATGAGAGTTATACAGTGTCAGAATTAATGATCGATAATAGAAATTACGAAACATTATCTAAAGGAAAAAGAGTTAAAATTGGTAGAATGAAAGGTAAGATTTCTGTAGGTTCAAAAATCTATAGAATTGAAACTGCAAAACTAAACAAATCTATCTCTCCTACTTTTAAAGAAGATAAAAACTTTAAAAAAGTTAAAATTAATGGTTTAGCTTCTATAAGTGAAGGTTGTCCAATCGCTTTAAAAGTATGGTCAGATGAAGGTTTTTATAAAGACATTGAATACAATGCTGTGGCAAACTTTATACCAGAAGCAGCACAAAACAAACCGATTACTGTTGAAAAAATCAAAGAGCAACTTTCTAAAACTGGAAATACAGAATTTGAATTTGCAAATTTAGAAATAAATCTAAATGGTAACTTATTTCTTCCATCAAGTTCATTAAATGAATTAAGAAGAATAGCTTTAGAAGGTTTAAAAGATTTAATGTTAAAATGTCATTCTAGATTTAATAAAAATATAACTATCGATATTGATAAAACATTCTCAGAATCAAATCTAAGCAATAACAAACAAATATCATTACTAATAAATTTAATTGATTTAAATAACGATTATGCAAGTTTAGAAGGCATAGACAAACTATATATACCACTTAAATATTTCATCTTACCAAAATATGAAATGTTATTAAAAGATTTAAGTAACAAATTTAACTTATATGTATATATGCCTCATGTTATTCTTGATACAAGACAAAAAAATATTAACTTTAATAAAATAACAGAAAACTTTGCTATTAAAGGTTTTGTTGTTTCTCATATTTCTCAAATAGAAACATTAAAACATTTTAAATTAGAATTAATTGGTAACTTCAATTTAAATATATATAACAATTTTTCAATTCAAAAATTAAAAGACTTAAATTTAAATACTATAACATTATCACCTGAACTTGAAAAATTTGAAATTAATGAAGTTGCTTCACATTTAAATACTAACTCTGAGATTATTGTATACGGAAAACTTCCTGTAATGACAAATCAATATTGTTATCTTGGAAAATCAAATAGATGTTATGAAAAATGTGATAAAAAATGTTTATTAAACAATAAATACTTTTTAAATGATAGAATGGAATTTAAATTTAGATTTATACCTGATAATACAGCTTGTTTAACTACAATTTATAATAGTAAAACTCTATCAGTTACTCATGATGATATAAATACAAATTCAATTAGAATAGATGTATTAGATGAAAATATTTTTGAAATTCAAACTATAATTGATACAGTAAAATCAAATAATCGTTTTGAAGGAAAAGAATATACTAATGGTAAATTAAGTTAAAATAAATAAGAGCTTGAAAATATAACTTCAAGCTCTTTATTTTTTATTCAGTTAAAAAGTTCTTTGCTTCAATTTCAAGTTCTCCAGTTACCAATGTATATTCTGTAATATCTGGAAGTTGTACACTTGCTTTATATGTATCTCCAAAAGAAATATTATAATCATAATAGAATATATCTCCATTTGGGAATTCTACTTCAGCTTTAACTAAATGATTCATTTTGCTACTAACCCACATCCTTTTTGTAGAGTTTTCATCACTTACTTCAATTACTTTATATTTTACATCATCTATTTTTTCTGTATATATTTTATTTGCAATATCTCCAGCAAATGCTAATTTACTAAAAAAGCTTGTTGAATATCCTGGAACTAATTGTGCAAATGAATCTCTTAAAACAACACCAACCATTTCTTCAGTTTTTAAAGCTGTAATCTTCTTGTTTTCTTCATCTACCATATAAGCTTTTTCGCCATCATTCCATGTATATATTCCATTTTCAGCAATATTTTTTCCTATACCATCTACATAGTGCATTTCTGTTGTAATAGTTTGATCATTATATTTAACTGTTGTTACTAATGTATAATTTTCTTTTTCTACATATTCATCTAATGCAGAATATATTGCATTTAAATTTAAAAATCTAACCATAGTAATTGTTCCAAATACAAATCCAATTACTATAAATATTATTGCAATAATTAATCCAACAAATAATTTTTTATTCATATTACATTTTCTCCATCATTTCATTTTCTAAAAAGTATAATATCATTTTTAATTATTTTTATCAAGATAAAAAATAACAGAGCACGGAAATTTCCGTGCCCTGCCATATAATACAATATTCAGTTTATTTTTCTTCGAGAACCTCAATAAGTTCTTCAGACTTTACATTGGTGTGGTAAAAATCTTTTTTAGAACATCCAGCTCTACCTCCGCCAGCACACGCACATGCACATGCACAACTACTAACACAAGCACAGCTGCTTCTACCACCAGTATAGATGTAAGTTGATCTGTAACTTCTACCACCGAAACCACTACTTGAACCATAGTCATCGTCACTAAAAATTGCAATCAAGAGCAAAATGACCAAAACAACAACAATGATTATCAAAATAATAGCTCCGGCACCCAAACCTTCTCCATCGTCTTCTTGAACCTGACCTTCTTCAGTAACTTCAAAAACGTCCAGATTGTAGTAAACAGAAGCATTTAGTTTTTCACCGTATCCAAGGGATGCATTCCAAACATAATATTCTCCATCTAAAACAGGATCTCCTCCTGTCTTTAAAACATTATGTTTGTTCCATTTAATGGTGATATTTTTTACTTCTATTTCATCAAACCAACCGGGTGTAAATGAATATCTAAGCATATGTTCTTCTTGATCAATAACATACATATGACTTTGATGAATTGAGAAATCGAATTTAATTACTTCGTTTGCTCGATATTCTCTATCAAAGTACACATATACATAAGTCAATCCATTTTGCTTATTGTATTCAATACTTTTGATATTGTCAGTATGGGATTTGATTTCGTCCACGTTTTTATTCGGGATACCAATCTTAACCCAAGACAACGGTCCTTCGGATTTGTCGTCTAGAACCTTCCACTCAATATGGTATGTGATGTCCATTGTGCCATCATTTCTCATATCCACTTGAATTGTGTAATCCAAAATTTCATCAAGTGGCTGAGCTGCCATAACAGTAATGGGTGTAAAAGAGATGAACAGTGCGATCATCATACATACCATAGCAATGATTCGAGTCTTTACATTCTTCATACTGTCACCCCCTTAATCTTCTGTTCTAAGCGGGCAAGTTTGTTCAACTTTAGCCGCAAAGACTCTAGTGCTATGGGCTTTGGGTGACTCCCAAATGGTTGTCCATTTGTCAGTAAGCATATTTCCAAGCTTAGCATCACAGCCAAGCCAGCTTTGACAAGGAACAACATCTCCATTAGGAGCAATAGCCATGTTGCTCAAACAAGCACCACATGTAGGTGCTGCAAGTCCAATGCAATCCAGTTTATCCTTAGACACCTGTCCAGGAGATGTAAACGAGATTTCCATCTGATTTTCTCTGCAGAAATCTACAGCTTCTGCCAGAACTCTGAACAGTTCGTGTTCTGTAAGTTGCTGCATCTGAGCATCCTGATTTCTTGCATTGCCAGTGTAAATGATTCCAGAGCAAGAAACGTATTCAACACCCAGTTCATGTAAGAACTTAAGAGTCTTCGCATAATCTTTATTGATTTTGCAAAGGGGTGTGTTAACGCTTACATTCAAGCCAGCTGCCACTGCATTTTTAATGCCTTGTACAGTTTTATCGAATGCATTTGCTCCAGTAAGAGCTTCATGCTCCTCCTTTTCAGAAGAATAAAGTGTAATTTGAACACTGTCCAAACTCACCTTATACAGTGCTTCGCAAAGTTCTTCTGTAAGAAGAATGCCATTGGTATTAAGTCTTGTGACAAACCACTGAGCGTAATTGATCAGTTCTACCAAATCTTTTCTCATAGTAGGTTCGCCACCGGTGAATGTAAGTTGTGGAATACAAGCTTCACGACACTTGTCGATAATCTTTTTCCACTCTTCGGTCGAAAGTTCTTCAACTTCTGCTTGCTGTTGACTTGCCGCATAACAATTGGTACATTTCTGATTACAATGCCAATGACCGTTTTTGGTCATTGCACTAACCATAAGATCCATTCTATGCGGTGCATTCATGTAAGGTGCATATTCTCCGATGCTCATATAAGGAATTTGTGTCTCAGGGACTTTTCCATATGCAACATCGAGCAGCGCCTTAACAAGAATAGCCAAGTCACCCTTCAGTACGATTTCATCTGTTTTTCTGTAGATCGACTTCATCTTTGCCAAGGTTCTGTCCTTGATTAAACGAAGCTCGTTTTCGCCAAGTTCATGACCGTAAAATCGGTTGATTTGGTCAATCATTTCAGCGAGCATAATAGTCCACGCAGGTTTTAACGGCAGAATGTCTTTGCCATTTAAAATCACTGCACTGATACCATTACGCACTCCTTGCTTCGGCGGAACAAGGTGTATTCTAACAACACCAGGTCCATTCGGATTAAGGGTGGTATGTTTTACCTCCCGTAACCCTCGTAAGTAGAGTATCTCTCTTAGATTCATAGGTTACCTCCTAGTTGTATTATTTTTCTCCAAGAATTGTAGACAATGACTTTTAGCAAATCATAATAATTCTTGTAAGAAAAGATATCGCCGTAAATTATATCATATTTACATAATGTTTTCAAGGCACAAAAATAGCACAGCCTAAGCTGTGCTATTCATTACTATATTATTTTTCTAATTTATGGAACACTTTTTTACCTTTTTTGATGATTGCATATCCTTCTTTAAAATCTTCATCACTTAATCTATAACCAATATCTTCAACTTTTACATCATTTAAAGTAACTCCACCTTGTGCAATTAATGTTTTTGCTTGTCCTTTTGAAGGAGCAATATTTGTTAAAACTAAAGCATCTAATATTGAAATATTTACATCTTCAACTTTAGTTGTTGGCATATTATCTAAATTACCACCATTTCCAAATAAAGCTTCAGCAGCATCTCTACATTTGATTGCTTCTTCTTCTCCGTGGATTAATTTTGTTATTTCATAAGCAGCTATTTTCTTAGCTTCATTAATTTCTTGATCTTTTAATGCAGATAGTCTATCAACTTCTTCATTAGGTAAAAATGTAAGTAAACTTAATACTTTTCTTACTTCAGTATCTCCTATATTTCTCCAATATTGATAGAATTCATATGGAGATGTTTTTTCTGGGTTTAACCATAAAGCACCTTTTGCTGTTTTACCCATTTTCTTTCCTTCTGCAGTAGTTAATAATTTAAATGTTAAACCATAAGAATCTTCTGTTCCAATTTTTCTTATTAATTCAACACCACCAATGATGTTTGACCATTGATCATTACCACCAATTTGCATTTTGCAATCATATTTATCATGTAAATATAAGAAGTCATAACTTTGAAGTAATAAATATCCCATTTCAAAGAATGTTAATCCTGTTTCTAATCTTGTTTTATAACATTCTTGAGCAAGCATTCTACTAATAGTAAATTTACTTCCTATATCTCTCATAAATTCTATGTAATTTAAATCTAATAACCAATCAGCATTATTTACTATAATTGCAGCATTATCACCTTCAAAAGAAACGAATCTTTCTGCTTGTTTTTTAATTGCTTCAACATTAGCATCAAGTTGTTCTCTTGTAAGCATTTGTCTCATATCTGTTCTTCCTGATGGATCACCGATAGCAGCTGTTCCTCCACCCATTAATATAATAGGTCTATGTCCAGCTTTTTGAAGACGAGCAGCAACCATTAATGCAACAAAGTGTCCAATGTGCATACTATTTGCTGTTGGGTCAATTCCTATATAAAATCTAACACTTTCTTTTTGAAATAATTCTCTCATTTCATTTTCATGTGTTAATTGTTCAATATATCCTCTATCCTCAAGTTCTTTAATTATGTCTGTCATTTTAACGTCCCCTCCAATATTATAAGCTAATTTTTCCTTTTGCTAATTCTTCACCTAATTCATTAGCGCCTGTTTCTGGAATATAGATTCCAGCGAATTCTTCATAGCCTAAATATCGATTTAAATTTCTTGCACTGATTCCTGTTGAAGCAGAAATTTCTAATCTAGAAACACCACTTACATAGTTGTCTGCAAAAAATCCTTTTAACTTACTTAAATCTGCTATATCTTTTTTCTCGCATTCTTGGCAAACTTCAACATCTGAAGCATAAAATTTACCACAACGAACACATCTTTTTAGTTCCATATTATTCAGACCTCCCATAATTTTATATTGCATATTCTATCATATCTTTTCAAAAAAAGATACAATTTTCACAAATTTATTTGCTTTTATGTAACTTTTTTATTCCGTTTCCACATAATGCTGAAATCTTCTTAAGTAACCATACTATTAATACAGATGAAACAAATGTAATAGTAATGCTTAATGCTAGATAAATAAGCTCTTCTGTTAATTTACCATATTTATCAAATTTATATAAATCAACTTTAGCGATTAATAAATAATGTATTAAATAAACACCAAATGTTTTATCACTTAACCAAGTAATGATATTTGTAATTTTTTCAGATTTAATTGTAAATGAATATAAAGCCATAAATAAAGCAATACTTGAAATTATATTTAAACTTGTAAATTTCCATTCTAAGAAACTTGATCTTCCAACTATATCATAAAAATTATTCATAACCATATATTGCATTTCAAGTTTATATTTTACAACATTTATAAAAGCAAATAACGCTAATGATATTACACATAATTTTTTATTATTTTTAATTTTGTCTTTATTTACAAATAACTCATATCCAAATAAAACATATAATATAACTGGATCTACAATTGTAAATACATTTAAAGCAAGATCCGGAATAACTACAAATTTTTGAACATCTTGAATTATCATTGCTATTACACCAAAAACAATCGCCATTCTTCTTGCTAAATTTGGTGTAGATTCATTTTTACAAATAAGCCATAAAATTGGCATCCATATCACTATTTTAATATGTGAAAAAATATACCATAAATGAGCACATAAGCTATTTATATGAATTACATCACCTGTTAAAATAGCTCTTAATATTCCTTGCAAATTCAAATTGGCAAATGCATTTTGTAAACACCACGCAATTGTCTCTTTATTAGTAATAAACATAAAAAATATTTGTGCAAACAATACATAAATTGCTGTTGGTAATAAAATCTTTTTGGCAACACCTTTCCATGTTTTCTTATAACTTCTTCCATTAGCGATAAAGAAACCAGTTATCATGAAAAATAATGGCACACCATCTGTAAAGAAACATTTTTCAAATAATCTACTCCAATCAACTTGTGAATAATATTGATTAAATACTTGAAGTGATAAATGAATTGCTACTACTAAAATACAAGCAACTACTCTTATTAATTCGATAGATATATCTCTTTTTTTAGGAGTAACGTTTTTTTCTTCATTAATTTTCTCTACTTTTACTTCTTCTTTTTCTAAAACTTTCATTGAAGATTTATTTCCCCTTTCATTTATCTTAAATAAGTTTCAACTTCACCTTTACCATTTTCACTTGTAATTTTTAAAATCGCACCATTCACAGTAGCAATTTGAGGCGATACATGTCCTATATCTACATCACAAATTACAGGAATATTTAAGTCTTCTAAAGATATTTTTACAGCTTCATTAAAACTTGTTTCATAATCTTCTCTTATGAATAAAGGTCTTCCAAAAAGGATTCCTTTACAATATTTAAAATATCCAGCTGATTTCATTTGCCATAGAGTTCTTTGAAGTTCTGCTGTATTCATTTCAAAAGCTTCTAAAAACCAAATGATACCATCATCTTTATGCCTTTCAATGTAGTCTGTAACTTTATCATATTTAGTGCCTATATAAGATTTTATACAATCTAAACATCCACCTATACTTCGACCCTCTATTTCAACTCTATTAGGACCTAATACATTTTTCCATTCAACTTTTTCTGTCAAATTATATCCAGCATAAGGGTCTTCTGATTCATTCCATTCTTTTTCATAATAATCAAATGAAGATTGAGAAATTTCTTCACCAGAAGCAATTCTTAAACTATCTATTAAATTTCTATGAAGTGGTTTCATAGCATAATCTTTAATAGTTTGAGAATATAATGATGGAATATCTAAATTTACATTAAATAAATAGCTAATTCCAGTTATATCAGAATATCCTTGCATCCATTTAGGTTTTAATGTTTTTATTTTTTCAAAATCTAAATGATCTAATATTTCGCATAAGAAGTCTCCACCAGTTGCAAAAATTATCATTTTAACTTCTTCATTTTCTAAAAGACTCATAAACTCATCTGCTCTTTCTTTAGCAGATGCACTTCTTCCATTTACATCTTTTCTAACACTTGCTGTTTCTATAACCTTATATCCCATTTCATTTAAAGCTTTTATAGCACAATCAAGTTTAATTAATTTTTCTGGTTTTACAATACCAGCAGAAGGAGCACAAATTCCTATTGTATCTCCTACTTTTAATGATTCTGGATAATTCATATATCCTCCTATTTTACCATTTCTAATATCTCTTTTTTTAATTCATCTATAATATTTGCTTCAGGAATTTTTCTAATAATTTCTCCTTTTTTAAATAAAAGAGCTTCACCATTTCCTCCAGCAATACCAATATCAGCTTCCCTCGCTTCACCTGGTCCATTAACAGCGCATCCCATAATAGCAACTGTTATACCTGATTCTATATTTTGCAAGAAACTTTCAATTTCTTTTGCTATTGGAATCATATCATATTGGATTCTACCACAAGTTGGACAAGCCACAAGTTTTGGACTGTTATGATATAAATTACAATTTTTTAATATCTCTTTACATACTGGAATTTCTTCTATTGGATCATCAGAAAGTGATACTCTAATTGTATCTCCAATTCCTTGTCTTAACATAACAGCTAATCCTATACTTGATTTAATTGTTCCACTAAATGCTGTTCCAGCTTCAGTTACACCTAAATGAAGTGGATATTTAAATACTTTTGATGCTTTTTCATAAGCTTCAATACACATATCTAAATTTGAAGCTTTAAGAGAAATTGCAATATCATAAAAATCAAGTTTTTCTAATATTTCAACATGTCTTTTAGCACTATCAATCATAGCATCACTACATGGTTTTCCATATTTCTCTAAAAATTCTTTTTCTAAAGATCCAGCATTAACACCTATTCTTATTGGAATTTTATTTGCTTTACAGGCTTCTACTACAGCTCTTGTTTTTTCTTCATCTCCAATATTTCCAGGATTAATTCTAATTTTATCTACACCAGCCTCAATTGCTGCTAATGCTATTTTATAATCAAAATGAATATCAGCAACAATAGGAATATTAATTTTTTCTTTAATTTCTTTTATTGCTTTTGCATCCTCAACATCTAAACAAGCTACTCTAATAATTTCACATCCAACTTTTTCTAGTGATAATATTTGTTTTACTGTTTCTTCTACATTTTTTGTTTTTGTATTACACATAGATTGTATAACAACTTTATTTTGACCACCTATTTGTACATCACGTACCATAATTGGTCTTGTATCTATTCTTTTATACATATTTTGCTCCTGTATTTTTTATTTAAAGTATAATATCTCGTTTCAATAATTTATTTTTAACAGTACCTGTTCCTAAATACTTATTCTCTGAATTATAAATATTATAAATTCCCTCTTCAACTTCAAAAGTAAGCATTACTCCATTTAAAAATA
>JAZLBY010000046.1:0-2982 GCA_045613965.1 Candidatus Scatovivens sp. | reverse complement strand
TTTGAATCGAAAGGGGTAAAAGATGGAAATCTTTACATTACTAGAAGCTTTAGAAGATATTTTAGAAAGAAGTAAAACAGTGCCTTTTACTGAAAAAAGCATTATTGAAAAAGAACAATTTTTAGATATTATAAAAGAAATCAGATTAAAATTACCTGATGAGCTTAAACAAGCAAAATGGATTAAAGAAGAAAGAGAAAGAATCATTGCTGAAGCTCAAAAAGATGCTGATGCTATTGTTAAAGAAGCAGAAAATAGAATTATTTCTATGATTGATGAACATGAAATTACTAAAACACCTTATGATAAGAAAACAGAAATAATTGCTGATGCAAATGAAATGTTTAGAGAAATAACACAAGGTACTAACACATATGTTGATGGTATTTTAGCAAACATTGAAAATAATATGATAGAACTAGGAAAGACATTAAATGGAGTTGAGATGTCTATTCAAAATGCCTTAGAAACTATTCAAAATAATAGAAAAGAACTTAAATAATAAAATAAAAGCCAGAATCAAAATCAATTAATCATTGATTCTGATTGTGGCTTTAAATTTAGGAGGATGTCAGGTTTGGGAAGAAGAAAAAAGAGAACAACATCAAATGGAAAAAATAAAAAGAAATCAGGAATTAATATAGATTTAGCAGTATTGATAATGTTTGTGGTAACAATATTATCATTTATTTTGATATATGGAGAAAATGGAGTTATAGGAGAAATATTATCACCAGCTCTAGGAGGAATTATAGGTATTATTAAATACGTTATTCCTGTTGGTTTTTTAGTGTTAACAGTATGTATAGCTAAAGATGATAGAAATTATATAACTTCAAGATTTGTACAATACGGAATATTATTAGCTTGTATTGCTGCAACATTATCAATATATCAATTTTCAAATGGATATATAAGTGAATCATTAGAATTTAGTCAAATTATTGAAGCTGCTTATGATTTAGGTGTTCAAAATAATGGAGGAGGAACAGTTGGAGCTGTTATTGCATATCCTCTAATTAAACTTTTAGGAACATTTGGAGCTGCTGTAACAACAATGGGAATTGTTGCAGTGTTATTTGTTTTTACATTCGGACTTCATCCATCAAGAATTATGCTTGATATAATGGATGAAATGAATGCTAGACGTGAGGAGAGAGAAGAAGAACTTTTAGCTAGACGTGAACAAAGAATGGCTAGAAGAGAATCTATGAGAACTGCTCCAAATGCTAATGTTCCTATGACAGAAGAGCAAAGAAGAGATAAAAGAAGAAAAGATAATATTGCAGATATACAAACAAGTATTGATGAAGATGAAATTACAATTAATTTAAATGGACAAAGACAAGGTGGAGGAGTTGAAGAAGAAAAGAGTAAATCAGGATTCTTCGGTAAATTCAAAAAAGATTTATCACCTGAAAATGATCCAGATGTTATTAAAGCAAATATCTTTAAAGACACAGCTAAAGCAAACGAAATGCAAGTACAAAAAAATTCTATGCCACAAAATGATAAAGATATATTTACAATAGAAGAAATAGAAAAAGAAGAAAAAACAAAAACAGTTTTAAATTTAACACATACTCAAGGTGTTGGAATTGAAGAAGAAAATTATGAATATCCACCAGTAAGTTTACTTGGAAAAAATATGAAAAAAGCAAATAAAGCTGGAGCAAAAGCTTTAACAGAAAAAGCAACACAACTTCAAAGAACATTACATAGTTTTGGAGTATCAGCAAAAGTTGAAAATATTTCTGTAGGTCCAGCTATTACAAGATATGAATTAAAACCAGCAGAAGGTGTTAGAGTAAGTAAAATTGCTAATTTAGCAGATGATATTGCTTTAAATTTAGCTGCTGAAACAATAAGAATTGAAGCACCAATACCAGGAAAACAAGCTGTTGGTATAGAGATTCCAAATAAAGAAAAAGAAGCAGTACCATTAAGAGATGTTATTGAAAGTGAAGAATTTGAAGGTAATAAATCAAAATTATCTGTTGCTTTAGGAAAAGACGTTGCAGGTAATATTGTTTTAGCAGATATTGCTAAAATGCCTCACGTTTTAATTGCTGGTTCTACAGGTTCTGGTAAATCAGTATGTATTAATACAATTATTACAAGCTTTATATACAACGCAAAACCAAGTGAAGTAAAACTTGTTATGGTTGATCCAAAAGTTGTTGAATTATCTGTATATAATGGAATACCACATTTATTAATTCCAGTTGTTACAGATCCAAGAAAAGCTGCAGGTGCTCTTGCTTGGGCAGTACAAGAGATGGATCATAGATATAATTTGTTTGCAGAAAAAGGTGTTAGAGACTTAAAAGGTTATAATGCTGCCATTGAAAAAAGTGGTGAAGATACAATAATTGGAAAATTACCACAAATAGTAATAGTTATAGACGAGCTTGCAGACTTAATGATGGTTGCAGCAAAAGAAGTTGAAGATTCAATTTGTAGATTAGCACAAAAAGCTAGAGCTGCAGGAATGCACTTAGTAATTGCTACACAAAGACCTTCAGTTGACGTTATTACAGGTTTAATTAAAGCTAACATTCCATCAAGAATTGCCTTTGCAGTTTCATCACAAATTGACTCTAGAACAATTCTAGATCAAGTTGGAGCAGAAAAACTTTTAGGTAAAGGTGATATGCTTTATTATCCAGCAAGTGCTTCTAAACCAGTTAGAGTTCAAGGTGCATTTGTATCAGATGATGAAGTTGAAAAAATAGTTGATTTTGTTAAATCAAATGGTGTTGCAAATTATAATGAAGATATATTAGAAGAAATTGAAAAATCTAATAAATCTGAAGGACAAATAGAACAAGAAAATGAAGATGATGATACAGATCCATTCTTAATGGATGCAATTGAAACAGTAATAGATGTAGGAACAGCATCAACTTCATTTATACAAAGAAGATTTAAAGTTGGTTATGCAAGAGCAGGAAGAATTATTGACCAAATGGAAGCTAGAGG
>JAZLBY010000045.1:0-7446 GCA_045613965.1 Candidatus Scatovivens sp. | reverse complement strand
GTTGCAAGTGAAAGAAGAAGCCAAGTAGGATCAGGAGATAGAAGTGAGAAAATAAGAACTTATAACTATCCTCAAGGAAGAATCACAGACCATAGAATTGGATTTAGTGTATTCCAATTTGAAAACTTCTTAAATGGAGATATGGATGAAATGGTTGATAACCTAATTGCAACAGATAGAGCTGAAAGATTAAAAGGTGATAATAATTAATATATGAAGCCAAGACTAATTAAGGTCTTGGCTTTTTTAAATGTAAATTGATATCAGTCCAATTATAATACCTAGAATATTTCCAATAGAACTAAATTTTCCTTTGTATAATGTTTTCGATTCAGGAATTAATTCGCAGGATATAATATAAAGCATAGCACCTGATGCAAAACTTAAAGAAAGTCCAATAAAAATGGAATTAACTTGACTAAAAATTGCACCAATTAAAGCGCCTAATCCTGTGGTAAGGCCAGATAGGGCTGTAATAAATATTGATTTTGTTTTAGAAAAACCACTTGACTTAAGAGGTAGTGCTACAGAGATTCCCTCTGGTATATCATGTATTGCGATTGTAAGTGCAAGGCTAAATCCTAATGATTCAGATGAACAAAAACCAGCTCCAATTGCAAGGCCTTCGGGAAGATTGTGAATAGCTATTCCAAGAGCAATAATTATTCCTGATTTAAACAAATTATTTTTGGTATTTTTTGATTTTATTATTTTTGAGTTGTCAACACTTTTGGAAGTGAAAATCATCATCAAAATTCCTAGTAAAATGCCTGGTACTGTAAGAGAAATATTAGTTAATTTTAATGATTCTGGAATTAAATTAAAACACGTTATTGCTGTCATAAGTCCTGCTGCAAATTCTAAAATAAAACTAAGAAATTTTTTGCTATTTATATTTAAATATGTTCCAATTATACCGCCGAAAGTTGTTCCGAGCATACCAAAAATGAGACCATATAAACTAATTGTAGTTAATGTATTCATAAATAAATCCTTTTAAATTAATATACTAATATTATATTAATGTTTATAAAAAAAGATGCAAAAAAATAGACCATTAAAAAATGGTCTTTATTGTTTTTATAATTAAATTTCATTATATCTTGAAATCATTTTTCTTTGATAAGGTATTAATGATAAGAAAGAAATTGCAACACCTGCGCTGAAAATTGAAGTAGATATAATTAAATTAATCTTTGAACTTTCGAATTGTTCATTCATTCTTTCGTGTATCATATTAATGTGATTTTCAGTGAATACTTTATTATATTGCATTAAAGAGTAATCAATTGAAGTTAATTGAAATTTTAAGTTTAAATAAAGTAGATTAGAGAAAACAAATACAGCAATAATGATACAAGCTATAAAGAAAATATTCATAAATTTATTTATTCTTTTATAGTTATCTTCTTTTGTTTTACATTTTTTGAATACGTCAAATGTACTTAATTTACAAATTAGACGTAATGCTAAAAATAATAAAACATCTGCTATAAGAGGGATAGTAATATATAGACCTCTTGTAGAAGTTCCTGAAAAGTTAGATAGGAAATTTTCTACTCCAGCAAAGATAAGTAATCCAATAAATATTAATATTATTCCATAAGATACGAATCCTGTAATGATTGCTTTTACGGTAGTGCGAGCACTTATTTCTTGTTTTTCCATAAAATCTTCTCCTTTGTATACAATATATAAATATGATATCATATAGCATTTTTAAATACAATAAAAAAGAATAAATAAATCGTTAAATAATTGCATTGGTATTAGTTATTTGTTATAACTTTATTAGAGGTGATAATATGAAATTAGAAGATGCAGAAAAAACAAGTAAACAAAAATTTCAAAGAATTGTTTATATTCTAGGAGCAGTATTTATAATTTCAATGATTATAGAAGCAACTATAAGACTTGGTTTTTCTCTTATATATTTAACTATGTCTGGATTGATGGCAGCAGTTTTTATTGGTGTTTTATATTTAATTACAGATAGATTGAATTATGAGTTTAAACACTTAAAAGAAGAAGGTACAAAAGTCGAAGGTAAGGTAATTGGTATTGGAGACGTGAAAGATGGGATAAATACTCATTGTTATATTGTTGTTGCTTTTAATGATGAAGTTAAAAGAGTAAAATATTTAAAATATAATCATGCTTATAGTATTTTAAATATGTTATTAGATGGATATCCAGTTAAGGAAATAAAAGAAATTCCTATTGACATTTATGTTAAAGGTAAAAAGTTTTATGCTGATCTTGATAGTGTAGAAATAGAAAAAATAGATGGATTTGAGGAAGCTAAAAAATTAGTAATTGATATGCAAGATGATATGTCGATATAATTTTTAAAAATATATTTAATTTAATAGATTAATGTGATAATATAATGTAAATGCTTTTTTGGCATTTGCATTTTATTTTTTTGAAGTAATAACATTTAGGAGGTATTAAGTTATGAAATTACTTATTGATGATGCAGATATCGAAAAAATTAAGAAAATTTATGAGTTTTACGCGATTGATGGTGTAACAACAAATCCATCAATACTTGCAAAATCAGGTCGTAAACCATATGAGGTTTTAGGCGAAATTAGAGAATTATTAGGAGATGAAGCAGAGCTTCATGTACAAGTTGTATCTAATAAAGCTGAAGATATGATAGCAGAAGGAAAGAAAATAGTAGAGAAATTAGGTAAAAATACATATGTAAAAATCCCTACTGTTCCAGAAGGATTAAAAGCTATGAGAATTTTAAGTGGGGAAGGGTTTAAGATTACAGCAACTGCAATTTATACACCACTTCAAGCTTATTTAGCTGCTAAAGCTGGTGCGGATTATGCAGCTCCATATGTAAATAGAATAGATAATTTAGGAACAAATGGTATAGAAGTAACAAGAAAAATTCATGATATATTTGAAAATAATGGATTTAAAACACAAATATTAGCAGCAAGTTTTAAAAACTCACTTCAAGTATTAGAACTTTGTGAATATGGTGTTGGAGCAGCAACAGTAGCTCCTGATATTATTGAAGGATTTATTAATAATACAACTAATGTTTCAGCTGCAGTACAAGATTTTACAAATGATTTTGAAAAACTTTGCGGTGAAGGAAAAACAATGTTAAATTGTGATTAATTTTATATAAAGAAGAGAAGCGAGTAATGAAAATTACTCGTTTTTTATTTGAAATGTTATTTTGTATTGTCTTTTAAAAGTATTTATTAGCAAGTGTTTTTGTAATTAAAACCAGTTATTCAATAAAATAGAAATGGAGACATTGGAGACAAAAAAGGGCGATTATTAATAAAAAATTAAAAGTGTTGACATACATGAGAAAATTTAATAAAATACAAACAAAAGTTCTTGTAAATAAAATGAGGTGAAAGTTGATGAGTAATATAGAAAATTTAAAAGATTTAATAATATATCAAAGTCAAAATAATGAAAATATATCAGTAGAAGTTTTATACAATGAAGAAGATTTTTGGTTAACTCAAAAATCGATGGCAAAATTATTTAATGTAGCAGAAAATAATATAACGTATCATTTACAAAATATTTTTAAATCAGGTGAGTTAGAACAAGAACCAGTTACTCAAAAAATTAGAGTAACTGCAAATGATGGTAAAAAATATAATACAAATTTTTATAGTTTAGATGCAATTATAGCTGTTGGTTATAGAGTAAATTCAAAAGAAGCAACCGACTTTAGAATTTGGGCAACAAAAACATTAAAAGAATATATAAAAAAGGGTTTTGTTGTAAATAGTGAACTATTGAAAAATGGACCTAAATTTGGCAAAGATTATTTTGATGAATTGCTTGTAAAAATAAAAGAAATTAGAGCAAGCGAAAGAAGATTTTATCAAAAGATAACAGACATTTATAAAGAATGTAGTTTTGACTATGATAAAAACAGTGAAACTACGCAAGAGTTTTATAAAAATGTTCAAAATAAATTACATTTTGCGATTACTGGAATGACTACTCCAGAGATAATTTATAACAGAGTAGATAGTAAAAAAGAGAACATGGGATTAACAACATGGAAAAATGCACCAGATGGAAAAATACTTGAAACAGATGTAGTTGTTGCCAAAAATTATTTATCACAAGATGAAATTATAGAATTAAATAATTTGGTGTCAATGTATTTAGATTATGCTGAAAGACAAGTTAAATTAGGCAAGATTATTTCAATGAAAGAATGGAAAGAAAAACTAGAAATCTTTTTAAAGGTAAATGAATATAATATTTTAGAGGACAATGGAAAAATAAAAAGAGAAATAGCAGATAAATTAGCTCTAGATGAATATAAAAAATATAGAATAGTTCAAGATGAAAAATATATTTCTGATTTTGATGAGTTAATAAATGAAAGTAAAAACATTAACAATAATTAAAATTTATCTCTCAAGTGTTTGGGAGATTTTTTATATCCACATATAGATACAATTGTATTGACTTCCAAATTAGTTGTTTGGAAGTTTGTTGGAAGATAAAAATAAAAAGTTAGCAATTCCTACGTACGTAAGTGTTTGCTAACTTTTCTGTGGAGGCGCCAATCGGATTTGAACCGATGATCAGAGTTTTGCAGACTCGTGCCTTACCACTTGGCTATGGCGCCGATATTTATTTTTAGATAAAAAAATGGAGCGGGAAACGGGGCTCAAACCCGCGACCTATGCCTTGGCAAGGCATCGCTCTATCAACTGAGCTATTCCCGCGTCACAATTAAAGCATTATTATGATAACAAAATTTTTTATAAAAGTCAATACAAAATAAAAGATATTTATAAAATTTGTAAATATTTATAAAAAAAACACGGTTATAGTTTATATTATGAGTAAAATACTGAAAATGTTAATATAAATTAAGAATAAAACTTTACATAATCTTGTAAATGGCGATAAAACGTGCTATAATACATGGGTACTAAGTAGTAGAAGGGGAGTATGTTGATGTATCGAGCAATTCGGGTAACAACAGATGACTATCGAGACTTTAGGAAAGCCAGTTCTAAGATGGTATTCAGCATTTACGATAAGAAAGAAGTGTTGAGAGCTTACCCGATGGAAGTGGCGGTCAGTCGGAAGGCCTTCGAGGCATCTATTCGCACGAGGTCAAAGTTTATTGAAGCTGTTTTAGAGCCTGAAAGAGAGATGTATTTCTTTCTTAAGGATGATGAGCAGATCGGTTTCTTTGAACTGTATTATCACAAAGGTAAATGTGATATTGTTGAGTTTTTTGTTTTTGATCGTTATCATGGGCACGGCACAGAGATGTGGAATTGTGCAGTGGGAATGATCAAAGAGCATAAAGCCACGCGAGTAGAACTTTGGAGTCCTTATCGAGGAGCACAAATATTCTGGGAAAAGATGGGATTTGAAAGAGTTACCATTAACGGAGTTTTGTGTTACCGAAAGAAGCTTCGATATTCATAACTCTAAGGAGACTGCAAGCGCCTGCTAAGGTGTTTGCGGTCTTTTTTTATATTGTAAAACAAGTTATTTTATGATATTATCATAATGTATAAAAAAGCGATTAGTTGGAGGTAATTTATGGAATTTAAAAAGTTTAATAATGATTATGTTGTAAGACTTGAAAAAGGAGAAAATGTAATAGAATCTTTAAAAGAATTATGTAATAAAGAAGATATTAAACTAGCTGAAATTACTGGGCTTGGAGCAAGTGATAAAGTTGAAATAGGAGTATTTAATGTAAATACTAAAGAATATAAAACTAAAATATTTGAAGGTATGTTTGAAATTACTAGTTTAGTTGGAAATGCTACTAGAAAAGATGGAGAAGTATATTTACATATTCATATCAATTTTGGAGATGCTGAAGGAAATGTGTTTGGTGGTCATTTAGTTGAATCAAAAATATCAGCAACATCTGAAATTATTGTAAGAAAAATAGATGGTGAAGTAGGAAGAAAATTTAGTGATAAAATAGGGCTTAACTTATTAAGCTTCTAAGGAATAAAATGATTTATTTTTGGAAAAATAATATTATTTAATAAGGAGAATTTGATGAATAAAAATACAGTAGAATTAAAACAAGGAATTAAAGCACATTTTATTAATACAGATAAACACAAAACTGACTTATCTTGCATTATTTTAACTGTTCCATTAAAAAGAGAAATAGTTACTAAAAATGCTTTAATACCGTTTTTATTAAGAAGGGGAACAGAGAAATTACCTAGTCAATATGAAATAAATAAAGAGATGGAGAATATGTATGGAGCTTCATTTAATTGTGGTATTGATAAAACTGGTGATAATATTATTTTAAAATTTTATATTGAGTCAATAAGAAATGAATTTGCTTTAAATGGTGAAAATATATTGGAAATGAATATATCTAATGTACTTGACATTGTATTTAATCCATTGAAAGTTGATGGTAAATTAAATGCTGAATTTTTAGAAATTGAAAAAGAAAATTTAAGAAAAGTAATTAGTTCAAAAATAGATGATAAAGATGCATATGCATATGAAAGATGTATATCTGAAATGTATAAAGGTGAAGGGTTTGGACTATTTAAATTTGGATATGTTGAAGATATTGATGAAATCACTATTGATTCGATTACAGAGTGTTATAATTGGCTTATAAATAATGCAAAAATAGATATATTTATTTCAGGAAAAATAAATAATGAAGATGTAAAATCAATTTTATTAAATAATGAAAATATTAAAAAATTAAATCCAAGAGAAGGTTATTACATTCTTAATAACGAATCCACAGAATGTAAAGAAATTGTGGAAAAAGAGAACGAAATTTTCGAATCTATGAATGTTGTTCAAGGTAAATTAGTCCTTGGATTAGATGTTGATTTTAAAGAAGAAAATGCACAATGTATAGCCCTTGTATATAATGCGATTTTAGGTGATGGAGCAAATTCAATGATGTTCCAAAATGTTAGAGAAAAAGAAGGATTAGCATATTCATCTAAGAGTAGTTTTATTAAACAAAAAATGAACATTTTTGTAAGATGCGGAATTCAAATTGAAAATTATGAAAAAGCGTTATCTTTAATCAAAGTTCAACTTGAAAATATTAAAAATGGATTGTTTACAGATGAAGATATTGAAGTTGCTAAAGTTTATTTAACATCAAGTATAAAAAATATTGAAGAAGAACAAGATACAGAAGTTGTTTATTATATTGGTCAAGAGCTATCAAAAACAAATAGAAGCGTTGAAGAATATATTTCAAGAATAGAAAAAGTATCTAAAGAAGATGTATTAAATATTGCAAAAAATGTTCATGTTAATACAGTATATTTCTTGAAAAATTAAAAGATTTAAGGAGATATGAATGCAAGTTATTGAGAATAAAAAAATTGATGAAAAAGTATATGTAGAAAAACTTGATAATGGTTTAACTATAATGATATTTCCAAAGAATACACGAAAAAAATATAT